>JAQFVO010000028.1 GCA_027942505.1 Endozoicomonas sp.
CAGAACCACCGGCGTAATCCGCAGCTTAAGATAGAAGGCATTGCCAGTATCACAAGGAAAACAAGGAAAAGATTATTCTGAAAATCCAACCCGGCCGGCCGGCAGGAACGTCTGCATTGATTTTACTAGACAAATGTCGTACGACACACCAGTCAGATAGCCACTAATACAGACGACACTCCCAGTTTCACAAGGGAAAAGAGTTTCTTCTCAAACCGACGCGGGTGGAAATAACACGCAAGAGTACCCGCTGAGCGCAAAAGCACAAACGGTTCAGCTTTTTCGGGCAGCGGGCAGCAGGCAGCAGGCAGCAGGCAGCAGGCAGCGTCTTAAAAATTGGCAGTTATTTAAAGACAACTCCCAAGCATCAAATCGTTGCCCGACTACGGGCGGGTACCAGTCGGACGGACATCAGTACCAGCAAAGTCGATGCACACAAGATGGACGCTACCGGCACCTGACTGGACATCGGCATGCAGGCAGCAACCAGCGTTACCAGACCGCCCCCCAGGTTCTGCAAGCCGCCAAGCACCGCACCGGCCACACCAGCATGCTGGGAAAAAGGGGCCAGGGCAGCTGTGGTCGCCGTGGGATACAGCAACCCCGCACCGAGAAAATAGACAGTAGCAGGTACCAGAATCACCCAGACATTAAGATAATTGAGCAAACCCGCTGCCAGCATAGCGACCGAAGCGGGCACCAGCACCACTGCTGAGCTGACAATAATGCTCTCCAGTGTGAACCGCCCGGCCATCTGCCCTGCCAGCCACGAACCCACCAGGTAGCCGGGAATAGGAATCACAAACAGCACACTGATCAATCTTGGTTCCAACCCCAGCAACTCACCAAACAACACCCCTGCCGCTGACTCAAAAACGGCAATACCGGCAAAGGTGGCCACCAGTGACACCGTGAAACTTTTGAACTGACCATTACCTAACACATGGCGATAACTGGCTACCACTGTCACCGCTGAACTGCCGACCTGACGGTTCGTCTCGGCAAACCGTGCCAGCACCAGAAACCAGACGACAATACCAAATACGGTCAAAAACCAGAAGGTAGCCTGCCAGCCAAAAGCACTGCTCAGGCAACCACCGAGAATTGGAGCAATCATCGGGGGAAATATCAACGCCATACTGATGTAACTGTTGGCCCTTTGCAGGTCAGGGCCACTGTAGATATCACGCATCACTGTTCTGGCCAT
>JAQFVO010000044.1 GCA_027942505.1 Endozoicomonas sp.
ACGACACCTCTTTTTCGCAGTTCAAATCTGAGCATCGAATGTTGTGTGACTCTATGAGGCGGAATATCCTTCTTGCCAAAGACAAGTTCACGACACATATGGTCACCCTCTATCAATCCCCCGATATCTTCGAAGACCGTCTCCATCAGATGCTTAAGATCAACGAGTTCAACAAAGATCTCACCGTGGTGCTTCCGGTTTTTAAAAAAATGCCCTGCCTGCAAAGCAAGGATGAGCTCGCCATTGCGATCGCCGAATGTTGCATCCAATGGGAGTTAGAGACTGTGCAACATGGGTTAAGTAATAATGACTTCTATAAACAGGCCATGAATGCTCAACACGATGATGCGCTGTGCGCACTTCTGGCCGGGGTTTGTGGACCTGCCAGGCAATTTTTTATGCGCACGGTTTATCACCTGACACAGTATGAACGGGCCGTTTGGCAAGATCGGGAGTTTATTCACGGCGCCGGTGATCTGGACGATTTTGTTGCCCGGATGAAAGAGCGGAGGGTCGAGACAGAAAAACGGTATTTTGGCGCGGGTGGTCTGGTTACATTGCATGAAGAGATTGTCGTCAGGCTGCGCTCTTTTATCGACAGCAAAGAGTGCATCGACCTTAGTACTGGCGACCTGATTCTCCCGGCAAGGCTTCGCAGCCGTGACGTTGACTGCTTCAAGTCTTACGCCTTCGCCTTGTTAAGGCACTACCAGCAACTATCTGACTTTCACGGCCAGCCAGACTACCCCAGCATCAGGCAAGTTGAGCCCTTGCTGAATATCTGTCGGGTCTTCTTGCAGATCATGACGCTAACTAATAGTGAGTTGTAGGCAGTCGCAAAACGCCGTGAACCACGAAGAGCACAAAGAAGAGCTTTTTCTTTTCCTTCGTGTTCTTCGTGGTTCAAGGCATTTATGCTTTTTGCGCAAGCGGGAATCCGTCGCACACATCTCAGGACACCACCCGAAAACCTGAACCACTTGTGCTGTTGCGGGAGGTGGGCAGAGGTCACCAACAAATACCCGCAACTTCAATGGTGTGTCTCCCCCAGCCTCTTCTATAGTGATACTTTCCTTTGCTCAGTCGTGGCTCAATGAGCTGTCATTTCGTGGGGTAACAAGGTTTGGCCATGACCTTCTCCATCAGGAAAAAAATCATCCTCTTTACGGTTGTGCCGGTCACCCTCCTTTATAACCTGATATTTGGCATCCATCTCTACTTCTCCCTCAAGCAGGCTACCGATGCCGTGGCCAAAGGGCTGATTGAGCAGGTGTGGCACAATGCCGGGCGCATCGACAGCCATATACAGCAGCTGATGGCGATGACCTCGTTTATGGCGGACATGCTCAGCTGGATGCCGGTGACCGACCAGGGGTTGATTCAGCACTTTCTCAACGACCTGGTGCAGAGAAACCCGCTGGTGCGCGGTTTCACCTACGCCCGGCTGGGCAGCAGTTTTCGCCATTGGGATGTGTTTCACGCGCATCTCGAAGGCAACCAGATCAAGCTGGATCAGACCGCTGATACCGGCCTGCTGCCGGCCCAGTTCTGGTGGGCCAGCCAGGAGCCGCAGCAAAGTGGTTTCTGGACCTCCCCCCGGGGCAGTGCCGAAAAAGGCTGGACGGTCAGCTACATTGTGCCGGTCTTTCGGGCCGACCAGCTGCACGGCTACTTCTGGATGGATATCAACCTCTCTGACCTGCGCCACCAACTGGTGGAGAACGCCACCGGTAACGCCAGTTTCTCCATCGTCAACAGTGCCGGCGAGTATCTGCAGACGGACAGCGAAACCCCAAGGCGCTACCAGCTCAACAGCATTCACCAGAGTCAGTTCTATTACGGCTCACCAGGGCTATGGCACGACCTTGAAGAGCTGATCGCCCGCGGTGAACCGGCTTTTCGCCACAAGTGGGTGCCGGTGCGGCAAAACGAGTACTGGCTGATGGGTGCGCCCATCAAGTCGGCGTCGTGGTGGATGATCAGTTACGCCCCCAGGGAGACGGTACTGGCCCCGGTTATCGATCAGGCCCAGATCAATGCACTGCTGATGGTGCTCTCGTTGTTGCTGATATTTATCTGTGCCAGTCTGGTCTCGGTGCGCATCACCCGGCCCATCGTGCGCCTGAAGCAGGCCATGGATGATTTCACCTATCGCCAGATCGAGCCGGAGATCACCCACATCAGCCGGGACGAGATCGGCAGTTTAACCGCCAGTTTTCAGCAGCTGGTGAGCAAGCTGGCCGACCGGGAGCTGGCCCTGCAGCAGGCCAGAACCAGCAATATTGGTCATCTGCTGGAGCGGTTACGGGGCAATTATTTCTATTTCAACCTCGATAAAGACGGTTGCATTACCCACGTCAGCCCATCCATTGAGGCGATTTTGGGCTACTCACCGGCGTCCTTTCACACCCCCCTGATTGACTATCTGGCCAACGAAGACAGTAAGCAGCGTTTTCGTGAGCAATTTCGCGAAGCGCACCGGGGGCGTCTTGGCGATGCTTTTGAGATGGATATCCGCCATCTTAACGGCAATGTACGCCGGCTGGAGATTTTCTGGAGCGATATGGGCGCCCAGCGTCAGTACCTGGTTGAAGGGCTGGCCAATGACATTACCGACCGGGTCAGCGACACGAAAAAATTCAAGCTGCTGCTCGACAGTGCGCCGGATGCCACCATTATCGCCACGCCAGAGGGCATAATCGGCATGGCCAACAGCCGCACAGAAGACCTCTTTGGCTTTCACCGCGAAGACCTGGTCAATATGCCCCTGAGCCTGCTGACACCGCTGGAGAACCGGCCGGGGCATCCGCTACTTGGTGATCTTGAACAGGCCAGCTGGGAGCAGCTGTGTCTGGCGGGCTATGAGTCCAGGGGCGTCGATCGCCGGGGACGGGTCTTCCCGGTGGAGATCACCAGTAACCCGCTGAAAACCGACGATGGACTGCTGATCTCCATGGTGGTGCGCGATATCACCGAGCGCAAACGCATTGAGGATGAACTGATGCGGGCCAAGGAGGAGGCCGAGCGGGCGAACCTGGCCAAAGGGTTGTTTTTGTCCAACATGAGCCATGAACTGCGTACTCCACTCAACGGGGTGCTGGGTAATGCCCAGCTGTTGTTGCGCAACCTGTCGCTGACCTCGGCCCAGCGCAAGGGGCTGACCACCATAGAAGCCAGCGGCCAGCACCTGCTGTCGCTGATCAACGACATTCTTGACCTGACCAAAATTGAGTCCAGCCAGATTGAACTGCACCCCTCGGCCGTACGGCTGCTGGAGCTGCTGCGCGGAGTCCGCAATATCCTCATGGAGCGAGCCACCAGTAAAGGACTGGACCTGCGCCTGTTGCCGATCGGGCCGTTGCCGGAAATCGTGATGGTCGATGAGATCAAGGTGCGCCAGGTGTTGCTCAATCTGCTCAGCAATGGCGTCAAGTACACCGTCAAGGGCTGGGTGGAGTGTCGTGTGTTGGTGGAGCGTCGGGATATTGTTTTTGAGGTGCGCGATACCGGGGTCGGTATCGCCCGGGAGGACCTGGAAAAGGTGTTTGAACCCTTTCGGCAGGTGCACCTGGGGTTGCAGATTGGCGGCTCCGGCCTGGGCCTGGCCATTAGTCGCCGACTGGTCACCGCCATGGGCGGCGAGCTGGAGGTGACCAGTGAGCCGGGCAAGGGCAGTCGGTTTGTCTTTACCCTGCCGCTGGTGCGCGCCAGTTTTGAAGCGCTCAAAGAGCACCAGCGTCTGCTGCCGGGCTCCATTTACGTACACCTGGAGGAGCACCTTAAAGGTATCCGGGTGCTGGTGGTGGACGATGTTCAGAGCAACCGGGAGATGATGGCCGGACTGCTGGACTCCGCTGGTTTTCGGGTGGATACCGCCAGCAACGGTTTGCAGGCCGTGGAGGCGGTCAAACAGATTGACTACGATCTGATCCTGATGGACATCTCCATGCCCGTGCTGGATGGCGTGTCAGCCATTGGCCAGATTCGCAAACTGCCCGGACTGGCTGGCCTGAAGGCTGTGGCCGTCACTGCCAGTGTCAGCCATGAGGCGCGCGAGCGACTGTTGAGCCAGGGATTTGATGAGTACATTGGCAAACCTCTGGACGCCGGGCTGATGTTTGACAAAATCCGCTGTCTGCTTGGGGTGGAATACGTCACCGCCTCACCGAAGCCGGACTGGAACGAGGACGCTCTGTTGCAAAAGCTGAAAAACCGGCAGATGGCTGACTTTGTCAATGCCATCATCTCAGCCTACGAGCAGGGCGATCTGCAGTGCCTTGAACAAGCACTGCAACCCTTTGCCCGTGACCCGGAGCTGGCCGATGTGGTCGGCTTTTTGCTGGCCCTGACCGCCGACATGGACATTGCCCGGCTGGAGAACTTTATCGGGCAGTTGCGTGAGGAGAGCGACAGGACAGCGCCGTCCTGAAAAACAGGCCGACAACCTGCCAACGCTCGGCAGTATTAAAACCGGCAGTATTAAAAGCTGTCATCTGAAAGGCTTCCGTTGTCATATCCGTACTCGCCATCAAAGTGCTGAAAAGACGTGCGGTCCGAGGAGTGGTGATGGCGTCGGTAATAGCAGTAACCGGCCAGGGCGGTACCAAGGACCAACACTGTGCCCATGGTAATCCCCGCTACTGCAGCGGCACTGAGGCCTGTGGCTACCGGCAGCGGGGTAGGTGTGGCAATAATAGCCAGCGGTGGCACCGGGCAGCCCGGGGAGAACACAAGTTGATTAACGTGACAGTCCGGGTTAACAAGGTGCCGATCGGCGCCGGCACAGGTTGTACCGTTGATCTTACCAGCAGTGTTGTGCAACAGACCATTGATCCGGGTGTTGGCTATCCGGGTACCCGTGGCGTTCACGGGGCGGCCATCGCTATAGCTGCCGGCCACACGGGCAACAGGCGCGCTCAATGAACAGTTTATGGCGACAATATCGGACAAGGTGTTTAACCCTCTGCTGAGCCCCACCCCGATGCCGGCATGAGCGTCGGCCACCACCTCGCAGCGTACCGCAGTCACTCCAGTAGTGGTGGTAAGAGCGCCCATAACGCCAACCCCCGCTCCAGCGTTGGCCTCCCTGGCACGTACCCGACTGTCCAGCATGGTGAAGTTGTTGACCTCGGTTTGCCAGACAGTCAGACCGGCCGCCATGCCGGCATCTGCACCTTGCCCGGATGCCGTGAGATTACAGCTGACTATGGTGCCCGGACCGAGCTTGCTGCCGTACGCCTTGCCCACACCAATACCGCTCCAGGCCAGGGGGCCTTTGGTCTCCACCTGGCTGCAGGTGGTACTGAAATTTCGCAGCAGGCCTTCGATCTCGCCACAGCCAAGCCCGGCATGAGAGGCTTCACCACGGGTGCTGACCTGACTGCTGCGTATGGTGACCTGTTCGATCTGACCGCGACACTGACCGGTAACCATGCCGGCCACAGCGTCATTGCCATCGCTGTGTACCGCTGATCCGTACATATCAATCAGCTTGACTTTGTTGTGACTGCTCTTTTGCCGGCCACAGATAATCCCGGCAGGCGCCGAACGGGTGGCAACGTGGCAATGATCAATTAAGACACTCTCAATCCCGCCAGCACCATCCATCTCACAGGCGACCACGGCGGCAGGCTGGTCGCTGTTGATCTGGGCATCAATCAGATGCAGGTTGCGAACCGTGCCAAACAGGTTTTTGAACAGGCATGCCGTTTGAGCGCGGATGACGTTATCCTGGCCATCGTAATGGCCGGAAAAAACCACTGAATCATCGCTGTTCAGCATGCTGCCATCGATCTCCATGGTCTGTATATAGTGGGCGCTGGCAGGATAATTACTGTCCAGGCCGATGCGGTTCAGTGTTTGTGCACTGTCCACTGCAATGGGGCGCAGAGCCGTACCACGCTTGGGAAAGGCATATGTTCCCTGGCAAAGCTGCTGCAACCCGGGTGACGGCGTGGCTATGCAGTTGGGCTGGATAAAGCGTGGGTCAGCACTCTGACAGGGATTTTGTGGTGCAACAGCACCCGTATTATTACGCAGTTCATCATTGCTCTTACTGTTCCATGACACCAGACTGGTCACGCCATCGTTATTGTTGCCGGCGCCAATGTAGGCACTTGAGGTCTGGCTGCGAACCGTACTATTGACCGAGTTCAGGCCATCGAGCTTGCCAAGGTTCATACCAGTACCCACACCAGCCATGCTGTTGGCAGTTACCTGACAGCGGACAGAGGTGATCTGATCAGCTTCGGTATAGATAACCCCAGCGCCAATGCCAGCGACAGAGCGCTCACCCGTGGCATTCACGTTACTGTCGATGGCAACCAGATCATGCAGATGGCCTTCGTCCGTGATAAAACCGACATGCCCGGCACCCAGGCCGGCAGGTGAGTCCGGGCCCATGGTTATCACCTGACACTCAACCCCGGACAGCTGGCTGACATGGCCCAGGGTAAATCCGGCGCCGATACCCCCCGCAGCCGCCTCGCCTGTGGTGCTGACATTGCAGTGGGATGCCCCCACCAGGCTGATATTGCCCACTGCCACGCCGGCAGCGCCGCCAGCATCCGAACGTCTGCCGTGGGTAAACACCTGACTGTCGATAAGGGCCAGGTCTTCCATCTGCCCCCTCACAGCTCCTGCTCCCAAACCAGCATGGGATTCACTGCCGTGGGTGATGACCTGACTGTTGGCAATGTTGGCTCTGCGCAGGAGCCCATCAGCGATAGCCGCGACCCCGCCGGCCACAGAGTGCTCGCCTGTGGTGTTTACCAGGCAGTTGTTCAGACTGATATCCTCCAGCTGCGCGGTTCTGTGCTGGTGCCCTGTGACAACGCCCGTCGCGGCCGACTGATGATAATTGCCCGACCCGTGATTGACGATAGTGGCGTTGTCAACATGAATATCGCGCGCCCTGGCAAAGGACTTCATTGTGCAGGCCAGTGCCGCCATGGCGGGCCTGTCAGCCTCAATGGTGACCCGGCTCAGGCGCAGGTTGCGCACATCAGCGTAACGATCAAGATCCCCAAACAGACACGATTGAAGATCGCTAATCGTGTGACAACCAGTCGTAATACCCCTTGAACGATGGACCCGGTTCAGTACTGCGATGGCTGAAACTGCCAGTCTGACGGTAAAAGGCATCTGCCGGATAACCATCCTGCCCGATCATGCTCAGTGTTTTACTGTCGGGAACGGTTATCGGCTTTTCGGGTGACCCGCGCTCACCAGGCGCTGGCCCGGTGGCCCCGGCGCTGGCAAGGCCGTTCAGGGCCACCAGGGCAAAGGTTGCCACAGTGCCGGTAGCACTTTTCCCGCTGTCTTTGTCTGCCAGTGCAGCGCCAAGGTCCTGCACCACCGAGAGGGAGGTGCAGAGTGTTGTCACAGCGTCGCTGACTACTCTGACGGTTGGCACCCAACTGGATAGTACGACACAGGCGAACTTGACTCTTTGGATCATGTTACCGGCGAACTGGCTCTTGTCTTCCGTGCCAGCTACTGCCGGTGCTGCATAATAAGACAATTGACGTTTGTTCTGTGGGCAGTAGTTTGGTGAGAGGGAGGAGAAAAAAGAAGCCACTGTGGGCAGTAACGAAACAGATACTCCCTGCGCTGTGCGTCCCGGCGCAGGGGCAGGGCTGCCGACGGCGGCAGGCGGTGGCCGGTAAGCAGAGATTGACGGCACAGGTTCCTCCGAGGGACAGCAGGGCTACCGTTGTTGCTGGTTTTACAGGCGCAATAACTCACGACGGTGCGCTGACTCTGCTTCAAGGCTAGCCGGACAGTAACAACTCACCTCCTGTGGGACGCATCCAGCATAGCTGCTCTTCGACTGTTGTCTGCGATAGACTCAGAACTTTTCGCACTGCAAAAGAAGGCTGTTAATTTCCCGGTTTTTTCCCGCAGGTATTCGCTATCCCATGGTAGAAGACACTAAACGTCATTGGCCCCGAAGCAACTGTTTTGTTTAACATACTCAGCACCAAGGTGATGAAAAGGCATACTGTTCAGATTGGCCCGGCCCGACCGGTGATAGCGATAACAGTAGTAACCGGCCATGGCGGCACCGAGGATAAAGACCGTGCCCACAGTAATTCCTGCCACTGCGCCGCTGCTGAGGCCGTTGGCCAACAGCACAGAGGTCGGTGCCGCGATGGTCAGTTCTGGTGACAGACACCCTCCGGGCAACATACCGGGACCAGCCTGACAGGCGGGTTTGACAAAGTTCGGATCGGCCCTCATGCACAATGTGGCGCCGTTCCGACCGGGCGTATTGTTGAGCAATCGCCCATTAATCCGGGTGTTGACAATATAAGTGCCCGTGGCATTTACAGCGTGGCCATTGGCGTAGCTGCCAGCAACATGGGCACAGCTATTAAGCCCTGGCGCTCTCAACGTACTGTTCGAAGAGGTGATATCTGTCAGGACACACTCCACCCCCGTGCTGAGCCCAACCCCAATGCCGGCATGGGCTCCATCCGCCTCGGTTGATACCTCGCAGCGGACCGCGGTCAATCCTTCGACCCGGGCAAAATTGTTCATGCTGCCAATGCCTGCACACGCGTTGGCCTTTCTGGAAAGTACCTGGCCGTCCAGTATTGTAACGTTGTCTGCTTCGCTGTTCGAGCCAAGCTGTCCGACAGCGAGTCCTGCATCGGCAGCTTGACCGGACGTGGCGAGGTTACAGTTGACAATGGTGACCGGGCCGAGCCGGCTGTAGACCGCCTTGCCGGCAGCAATGCCGCTAAAGGCAGCGGGGCCAGTGCTCTCCACCTGGCTGCAGGCGGCGCTGAAATGCCGCAGTGTACCCTCGACCTCGCCGCAGCCAAGCCCGGCATAAGCGTCCTCGCCGCTGGTGCTGACCAGACTGTTGCGTATGGCAATCCGTTCGTTCAGCCCGCGACACTGACCGGCAATCATGCCCACCGGGGCACGATCGCCGTGACTGTGTGCCTGCGACCTGTGCACGTCAATCAGGCTGACTTTGTTGTGATGACTCTTTTGCCGGGCGCAGATAATCCCCGCTGGTGCCTGGCTGCGGGTGGAGACATGGCAGTGATCGATGAAAATGCTCTCGATGCCGCCAGCTCCATCCATTTCACAGGCGACCACAGCAGCAGGCTGGTCACTGTTGATCCGGGCATCAACCAGATGCAGGTTGCGCACCGTACCCAACAGGTGTTTGAACAGGCACGCCGTCTGATTACGGATGACGTGGTTCTGGCCGTCATAGTTGCCAGAGAAAACCATCGAGCTCTGGTCGTTCAGCTTGCTGCCATCGATCTCTGCGGTCTGGATATAGTGGGCGCTGGCCGGATAACGGCTGTCCAGGCCAATGCGGTTCAGTGTTTGTGCGCTGTGCACCGCGATAGGTCGCAGGACCGTGCCACGCCCGGGTAACTCATACCCTCCCTGACACTTCTGCACCAGACCATGCTCAAATGACGGCGCGGCAGTGCAGTTCGGGTTGATAACGAGCGGGTCAGCACTCTGACACAAATTGCGTTGTGCAAAAGTACCCATGTTGAGCCGTTCACCATTGACCAGAGTGTTCCATGACTTGAGGTTGGCGGTGTCAGAGCCCCTGTTGCCGGCCCCGATGCCAGCCTGGTTGTGTGTGCTGGTAATGATGTTATCAACGGCCTGGATGCCATCGATCCTGCCAAGGTTAATGCCAGCACCCACACCGGCTTTGTCGCGGCTAGTGACCTGACAGCGGACTGAGGTGATTCGCTCGACATCGTTATGGACAATCCCGGCGCCAACCCCCGCCACAGAAATCTCCCCGGTGGTGATCACGTTACTGTCGATGACGACCAGATCACGCAGATGGGCATCTCTCTGGAAAAAGGCGTAGCCGACTTGCCCGGCACCGATGCCGGCGGGTGAGCGCAGGCCACTGGTTGCCACGTGGCACTCGTTGCCAGAAAGCTGGCTCACATTACCGACGAGAACACCAGCGCCGATACCACCGGCAGCCTCACTACCCATAGTTACCACATTACAACGGGATGCTCCCATCCGGCGGATGTCACCAAACACCATGCCGGCACCGCCACCGGCATTTGCCAGTATGCCGCGGGTGTACACCAGCCCATCGGTGACGCCCAGATCATTGATCTGACCGATCAGCTGTCCTGCCCCCAGACCGGCGTGGGACTCTGACTTGTAGGTGATGATATGGCTTCCGACGATGTTGGCTCCGTCGACCTGTCCCGCGGCAATACCAGCAACACCACCGGCTACAGAGTGCTTGCCAGAGGTGCTGACAAAACAGCCTTTCAGACTGATGTTTGTCAGCTGTGCTGCTTTGTGTTGTTGGCCGATAACAACGCCCGTAGCAGCTGGCCGGTGGTGATTACCCGACTGGTGATTGACGATAGTGGCGTTTTCAACATGAATATCGCGCGCCTTGGCAAATGACCCCATGGTGCAGGCAAGTGCCGCCATGGATGGCTGATCCCCATCGATCTGGATCTCGCTCAAGTGCAGATTGTGCACTTCAGAGTAACGATCAAGTTCGCCAAACAGACACGACTGCAAATCGGTAATGGTGTGACAACCCCCGTCGTAATACCCTTTGAACAAGGGACCCGGTTTGGGACTGCGATGGCTGAAACTGGCGGTCTGCCGATAAAAGGCATCTGACGGATAATCAGCTTGCCCGATCATGCTCAGTGTTTCGCTGTCGGGAACCAGTATCGGCGTTTCTGGAGACCCGCGCTGTCCCGGGGCTGACCTGAGTGCTCCGGCGCTGCCAAGGCTGTCCAGGGCTACCAGGGTAAAGGTTGCTACAGCCGGCACAGTGCTGTCTGTGCTTTTTCCACCCCCTGTGAGCGCAGCACCAAGTTCCTGCACCACCGAGAGAGAGGAGCACAGTGTTGCAACAACGTCGCTGACGGCACTGACTGTTGGGACCCAACAGGAGAGCATATTGCAGGCTAACCGGACCTTTTGAACCATATTGCTGGCCGGCGGATTCCTGTCCGCCGCGCTGTCCTTTACTGGTGTCAGGAAATCAGACAATTGCCGTTTATCATGCATGGCGTAGTTTGGTGACAGCGAAGAGAAAAAAGAAGCAACCGTGGGCAGCACCGAAACGAAAACTCCCTGTCGTGTGTGTTCCGACTCCTGATTACGGGCGGTCTCAGGCGGTGACAGGAGAGAAGAGAGTGACTGCACAGTTTCCTCCCGGGCGCAGACTGTTGTTACAGAAACACAAGATCGAACCGGCTGAGCAGAGCCACGTCTTGTGCGAAGCGGACAGCATAGCTACTCTCGGGCAGTTGTCCCGGACAGGCTAAGAACAGTTCGCACTGGAAAAGGGGCTGTTAATTTCCCTGCTTTTCCCCAAAGCATCGCTTACTCTCACTGCGGATAGCCGCTGGCGGCAGGAGAACAGGGGCAAGGCAGCGTTGAGAGGCTGGCAATAGCACACGACACGTTGTCGGCTGGGAAGCTCTTTGTCTACCCACCCTCACCGCCAAACTCTTCAAACTGCTTGCACTGCAAAAATGGCGGTTAATTTCGGTGTTTGTGCCAGGCCCAATCCGGCATCAATTGGGCGAACAGGCGATACTACAAACACAAAGGAGGCTATCGCAAAAGGTCAAATCACTGTGCTGTCATTCCGTACAGGGATTGTTCGTAACCCATCTGGCAGGGATAGCCATCCAGCCGGGCATTCACCTCCCTGTGAGATGGATCCTGTACAGTACATGTTCAGGATGACAGCGGAGTCTGTGGACGTTTCTTAATGGTCACGTCCCTAAGCTCTTTTCAACATCCTTGAGGATGTGCAGTGGGAAATGGACCCGCGAGGACCTTTCGCGACAGCCTCCTCGGTGGCCATTTCATCCTGACCGTGTCCGGGGATAAAGCGTCAGAGGCAGGATCCGCGACACAGGGTACGGGGCGGGGTATTGTGGCAAATATCAGGAGATCAGTAATTGGCCAGCACGCGATGGTCGTGCTGTCAGCGTGAGGAACTGGCCATCGACTTGGCGAAGTGCTCAAGCCGCAAATGAAGCAGCTACTGGAACCTACCAAATACTTTGACCAGCCAGGAAATAGAGAACCACAGGATCAGAACACGGGCAGAGGGCTTATGACATCAGCGTTCTGAGCCCGGTGGCGTAGAAAATGATCCATCAGCGTAATGGCCATCATCGCTTCAGCCACGGGAACGGCACGAATGCCAACACAGGGGTCATGGCGCCCCTTGGTGACGACTTCAACAGGCTCACCCTGCATGGTGATGGATTGCCCTGGTACGGTGATGCTGGATGTTGGTTTCAGGGCAATATGAGCAATTATATCCTGCCCGGAGCTGATCCCTCCCAACGTGCCACCTGCGTGGTTGGACAGAAAACCGGCCGGCGTCATCTCATCACGATGTTCGCTTCCCCTCTGGCTGACACAGGCAAATCCATCCCCAATTTCAACACCTCTGACCGCATTAATGCTCATCAGGGCATGTGCCAGTTCCGCATCAAGCCGGTCAAAAACCGGTTCACCCAGACCAGGTGGTACACCGGTGGCCATCACAGATACGCGGGCACCTACCGAATCACCTTCTGAGCGAAGACGGTTAATCAGTGCCTCCATGGCTGGTACCTTATCAGCATCCGGGGAGAAGAATGGGTTGTTGTCGATCTCTTGCCAGTCGTGCTTATCAACGCTGATGTCACCAATCTGGGCCAGCCAGCCGCGAATTTCCATACCTTGAGAGCGCAGATATTTGCGCGCAATAGCGCCGGCCGCAACGCGCATGGCTGTCTCCCGGGCGGAAGAGCGGCCACCACCACGATAATCACGTATGCCGTATTTTTGGCTGTAGGTGTAATCGGCATGACCTGGTCTGACCAAGTTCTCAATGCTGGCGTAGTCACGGGAGCGCTGATCCAGATTCTCAATCAGCAGGCCAATGGGCGTACCGGTGGTGACGCCCCGGAAAACCCCGGACACAATCTTAACCTGGTCGGGCTCGCGGCGTTGGGTGGTGTAGCGGGAGCTACCCGGGCGACGACGATCCAGATCCACCTGAAGATCCTCTTCGCCGATGCATCTGGAGAGTCTGGAGATAACGAGGAATCCGGAGAGTCTGGTGAATCGGCGATTAGCAAACGAAATGAGATTCCCAAAGAGCAAGGTAACCACGCAATTAAGTTCTTTATCCTGTGTAACTAATAAAGAAGGTCAAAATCTCATATCTTGTACATG
>JAQFVO010000050.1 GCA_027942505.1 Endozoicomonas sp.
GCTGGCAAGTGGCAAAGGGCGGGCAGGAAGACCAAAGTACTTTTTGTCCTGCCGGCTTACTGCTATGCTCGTGTGACGAAGATGTGCTTCTCTTTTTAGTAGCTCTTTCCAGGGGGAACCCCTACTATTCCGATGTTTCGGGTTTGCAGGGTGACCTCGATTCTCACCGTGTACTGCACATATTTTTGAATTCCCCAGAGAATGATTGGAGTTGAAGATGCAAATCGGCAAAGTTGGTCATGTTGTTCAAGCAGCGTTTTTGGCCGCAGCTGCTATCTGGCTTGCAGGGTGTGCCTCTAAGAGGGAGTCGGCTATGGAGCCAGCCCCCCAGGTGTCGGTTGTTGAAGAGTCGGTGCTGGTAGAGGTGCAACCGGTTATTGACCCTGTAGTACAGGCGGTTATCGACACTGGCAAGGTCAACATGTCGCCCGATGAGATTCAGGCGCTGCTGGACAAAAATACCTACTTCTTTCCATTCGATAGCTCAGAGCTGGGCAGTAACGCGTACAACTCCCTTGACGTGCATGCAGCTTACCTGACATCTGATGCCGGCTACATGAGAAATATTGTTGTTCAGGGGCACACGGATGAGCGTGGTACCCGCACCTACAATCTGGCTCTGGGTGAGCGTCGAGCCAAAGCGGTGAAAGATTACCTGGTGGCCAAAGGCGTAGCCGCTGACCGCATTGAAGTCGTTAGCTTTGGCTTCGAGAAGCCCCTGGACCCTGAACACAACGAGACAGCGTGGGCGCTGAATCGCCGTGCAGTTATCGTTGGTGAATAATTGCGGGTGATTGTTGTATTTTAAGTCACTGCCATGCGCGTTAAATTTTAGGGTTGAGCGTCCAGACGGTTCTGGTGTCTGGCTTGTTGCTTGCTCTTGTGATGGCAGTGGGTGAAAATCGGCTTGTATCTGAAGGCAAGAATAGTTTTCAGTTAGGCCGATTTTTTTTGTCTGCCATTTGCCCGGGTCTTTGTGAACTTCTCGTTAACAATGGGCTTAAATGCGACAATTTTTGTTTATAGACAGGGGGAAGGATGATTACGGAGCAAATAAGCCCGGAACGTGGTGCCCGTTTGTTGCTGGTGCTGCTGGCTGTTTTTTTCAACGCTGTGGCCACTGCCGCAGCACCGGTTGAGGAATCTGTTCCTGTTGGTGTTAGCAGTGCGGTGGCGCAAACGGTGGACCCGGTTGTTGGTGGTAATGGCGTTAATCCCACGGCTCACCTGCTCAGTACTATCGAGCAGCTACGCCAGGAAGTCATGGAAATACGTGGCCAACTTGAGGAGAACTCTTTTAAGGTTAATCAGTTGCAACAGGATGTTCGGGATCAATATCTCGACCTTGATGAACGTATCTCTCGCTTGGCCAGTCAGGAGGCCAAAGCTGCCCCCAAGTCTCCGGCACCTCAAGAGCAGTCATCACAACAGAGTGAAGAGGCGGACTACAAAAAGGCATTTGCCCATATTCGCGCCAAGCGTTTCGATGAAGCCCAACAAGCACTGGAACAGCAACTGAAAACCTATCCCAAAGGAGCTTACGCCGATAACGCTCGCTACTGGTTGGGTGAAGTGCATATGGCAAAAGGTCGCTATGACGATGCCAGAATCGCGTTCGAGATGGTATTGATCGATTTCCCCAAGAGCGCGAAAGTCCCTGATGCCAGCTACAAATTAGGTCGGGTCTACGATTTGCTTGGTGAACCGAAAAAGTCGCGCGAGATATTGCAGACTGTTGTCCAGCAATATCCGCAAAC
>JAQFVO010000087.1 GCA_027942505.1 Endozoicomonas sp.
GTCATCCATTCGACAAAAATTATAGGCCCGGGAAGGGTAGGAGCTGATAATCTCATTGCCGATAGTCACTAGCGCCCGGGGCTGGTCAGTGCTGGTAATAATACGAATTATGTCGTTTGAATTAAGCACGGGATCACACCGGGGAGGCTGATCATCCAGCCAATCCCTCGTTTTTATGTGATATTTTAACTTGAGTTGGTCTGAGGGGTTTAACAAAAACTGTTGCCGGAAACAGTCTATAGCAGCGGAACTATTACTGAACAGGCCGACTGCAGGCTGTGACAACCAGAGGGAAAAATCAGAATTGATTTGTAAAGAGGTATTCGGGGATATCGCTTTGAGTCCAACAAGCAGTGGCCCAGTGTAGTCAACCTTGCACTGGTCGGCGATATCTTTCAGGGCCGGCAGTACAAATTGCACATTCGCTGAGGTCATCAGTCGAATCCCTAAATCGACGTAGAATCTCTGCAGGTAATTTCCCCAACACGTAAATATACTTTCAGACCCCCGGTAGGAGAATCTTAACTGAAAGCAGAGCATTGGTCCTGTTGCACTGTTGTCATTGATCAGTTCACTCAAGGTCTTGCTGTTTTGGAAAAAGAAATCAGGGTTATTCTGGTTGTGTTCGTATTGCTCAATGGTAATGCGCAATAGATTCGGACGGTTCATGTAATTGGCAACCATGTAATTAACGCCCTGTGCCATTGATCTGGCAAACCGGCTCGATTGAACCGATAAATAGTGGCTTGGAAAAAGGCCAAACCTCAGTCCTGTGCCGTGATGTGCGCTGGCAAACGGGCCAGATGATCGCACATTGGGTACCATCATATGGGGTAATGTGTCACCGTCGACCATGATAGATGGAACCTGGCGCTGGGCCTCCGGTAAACTTGACATCGCTTCCAGAATCAAGCGCACGGGCGTTGCTTCCGTATGCGTCTTAGCAGGCAGGAAGAGCGAGCTGAGAAAAAAGTTATCGCTAACGGTTACTTCTTTGAGATGTGGGTTCTGGCTGGTCGTGAATGCATAGTCGGGCAGGAAATAGACAATCAGATCGTGATAAAAATCGTCCATTACCGCCTTTGCCCAGCTCGCATCGTCAATACCCATGCGTCTGTTCAGCTGTTCAAAGAGTTTCATTGTTGCGGAAAATTGTGGATATTGTTTATCAATAAATGCCAGAACGTCGTCCAGCAACAGGATTTCAATCCCTTCTTGCAATAACCGTTCACGCAGTGATTGGCCCATGCTGAAATAATTGCGCAGCCCTTTATCGTGATGATCATCAACCACTATCTTAGTGATGCCCCGTGCTTTTAACGGTATGGAGAGGCTGTAGTTAAGCACATGATCAAGAAATAGTACGCCGTGGGTAGAGGGGCCAGCGAGCAGACGATAGTTCTCCACCTCAGGATTAATCCTTACTCTTGTCTTACCTGCTTCAGCGTGTGCACGAGGTGGGGACCAATCAGAATTGACCGCGTGATGTCCAGATACTTTCAATTTGACCTACCTGCCAGGGGGAGTGACCGCCAGCGGTTCACCATGTTTATAGTTTTATAGAACCCTGCAAATCAATAATGATTGTGTGGCAAAATTGCCAGGGTGTGTCGTAATAACAATTTGGACCATTAAGATGGGAAATAATTCCAAATCGGCCAGACACAAGAATAGATACCCGGGCAATTGGTATTGTCTTATGTCTGGAATCGCAGCTAGTAATTTGATTCTTGCAAAACGATCTCAATCGCCTTTGCACGCAGGTATCGCTGTACCTTGTGCGTGGCCGATTTGGAATTATTTCCCATCC
>JAQFVO010000096.1 GCA_027942505.1 Endozoicomonas sp.
CATGGTGGGAGCTTCCTTCACCCACGATTCACAGCATCTCTTGATAGGACCCGCTTAGGGTAGACATTAAGTGCCTACTCCCGCTTCGGGAAGTTAAAGATGGAACCACTAAGGACACGAAGAGCACAAAGAAAAAGAAAATCTCTTCTTAGTGCTCTTCGTGTCCTTCGTGGTTCCATCCAAAAGCCATTGATAATGAAAAGGTAAGCTTAATGTCCACCCTAAGACAGGACCCGGGCGACCGAGCTATTAGCCTCCTTGGCGAATCTGCCATATCCCGACAAATCAGACTTGCCAGCGCAGCAAAAACTGAAAACCCGACAAGCCTGATGTCATTTATTGCAACAACCAACATCAATCAACAATTGTGCTCAGTCATGGTTATAAACAAAAAAAAGTTTTCTACGCCCAGTCTGGCGGGGTAACCGCCGTAATCAGTGCCTGTGCTGTTATTGAAACGGCTCGACGTTTCCCCAAGAAAATCGGTATGGTCCATGCTGGTCACAATGGGATTCCCGGAGCACTGCACGAAGAGCTGATCGATACCTTTTGCAAATCCATTGAGACCATTGCCTCGTTACTGAGCCCCCCCTGCGGGAGCCTTTGGCTCCTGCCGTTATAAATTGAAGCCGATCAGTGAAGGCATAACGGCCTATCGCAAATTGATCGATGCTCTTGAGGCAGGCAATATCCGCTACTTTTTTACAACGGCGGTAACGACTCCATGAATACTGCACTGAAAGTGTCGCAGATCAGTAAGGAAATGGGTTACCCGATCACCTGCATTGGCATCCCAAAAACCCACCTGCCACGACTTATAAAATCTTCTTTGCAAGTATCCAGGAGCCCTCTGGGCAAAAAAGAAAAAGGCCGGTTATTCCTTGATAACCAGCCTTCTATTATCGCTCAAATTAAATGCGATGTTCGTTGTTATACCAGCGGAACAGAGACTGTAAACTTGAACTTCACAGAATCTTCAATATCATCCGGTTCGTCTGCGTCAGGTTTAGCCCAGATTTCATCAGCAAATGCTTTACCAATTTTGAAACTTGCCTGAGTACCGGCAAAACGACCTGAAGGCTTGGTGTATACGACATCGAATACGTGCTCTGTCACACTACCGGTTTCGTTCTCATCTTGGCCAGCGTGCTCATCTTCACCCCAGACAAACTGGTAGCGCAAACGCGTATCCTTCAGCACTGGCACATCAAAATCGTTAGGCCAGTAAACGACCTCAAGTCGTTGGGAGGTATTGTCCACGGCACGGAATTTATTAATGTACCCCTGTCCATAGCTGACCCACTGAGTGTCAACACCAGCAAGATAGCGGTTGAAGCCCATGTTACCGCCGGTTGTTGACCAACCAAGCCCGAGCCTGAAATCATCGCGGTATTCATAACGCAATCGCATCGAGGTAAGGTGAGCCTTGTCCTTCCCTTCCTCCTCTATCCCCTTGGCAATCGCTTCATCCCATTTCTGGCCTTCATGCCAGTTCCGGTTATAAGCAGCGTCAAAGCGCAGTGTAGAGTCACTGGTCAAATTCAGCCTATAATTTGCCGTGGCCATCAGGCGCTGCTTATAACCTTTAGCGTAAGCGTAACCGATGGTATACCCTGCTGGCCCAAGCTTGTGTTGCAGCTGAATACCGGCGACATGATCAATGTACACAGATGGCCCGGTAGGATTTGCTTTATCTTCTTCGTAAACCAGTTTCTGAATGGATGTCTCCCCCCCTTTCATCATGCCGGTAACCAGCGCACCAGAGATCGAAACATCACCTAAACGGCTTTGAACCTCAAGCCCACGGTAACTGGTCGGCAACAAGTCCCTGTCCGGATCGAAGCTTTTGATCATTCCCGCCTCAAAGTAGCCAATACCCACCTTGGAGTTGAGACTTTTATTATTTCGTTTACCCAAACGCAAACGGACATTCATCTGGCTGAGTTTGGCTTTATTTTCCGTGCCACCACAAAAAACCTTGCCATCCTGGTCTGGTTCACAATCAGTCTGCGCAAGGTCCGTCCCCCCCAAGCTGGTATCCGGATTGCGTTGTCCAATTTTATAAGCAAATGCAGCACCAAGACCAAAGCCCATGGATACATTCTTATCACCGACATAGCCGGATTCATAATTGGCAGAGATGGCTCCGATAGCTTCGTAACTGGTAATGTGATCCTTATCATCCTTTGACCAAGTCTCTTCACCGGAGATCTCGTTGCTATTGACCAAACTAAGGGAGCCTTCAGTAAACAGAGGGCTATACCAACTGTCATTGGCCTGTCCAATCACAGGAATCAGTAGCGATAAGGCAATAAACAACGGTTTATGATTGAACTTGTACGCTTTGTTGTGATTACTTGGTAAAAACATCCAGAATTTCCCTCAAAGACTAAAACAGCCTTTTCCTTCAGATTTGTATATCAATAAAGAGAAGAACATTTGGAAAATAGTCAGGCATCAGTGCCAAAATTTTTCGGGTCAGGTTATCAAGCCCTTTCCTTTTCTGATAAGTGAACGACAAAATGATAGCCGTATAGCTGTACACTTATATTCAGATAATAATCACCTCTTGTAACAGACACGGTTAATGGCTCACGAACAAGTGACAACAACACGCACCCTGCCACAGCAAAGAGAATGATCAATTCTTATAAATTCCGTGAATAACGGTAGGCATATTCTAACGTTTCTGATCCTCATTCATTGACACAGATCAGACTGTCGGTAAGAAAAGCGCAAATTACAGTATTATTCATCATAATTTAACGACAATAACTGTTTGATTGAACCAAAATGCACAGATTAAAGCAAAAGCAGAGAACAACAATGATCAAGGCTGATCCTTTTATGATGCAGATCAAAGAAAATCTTAAGCAAATGGTTTGATATTGATAAAATAGAACGCAGGCCATGAGAGTCTTTTTCGCTGGCCTGGTTGTCCAGCAAAATAAGCCGTGCTATTCGATCACTACCCCCTGCGCCGTAGCCACTGCCGCCAGAGTTTCAGTTGATGAATAGGTCAACGCCCACTCATTTGCTCTTGATTTTGCCTTTAACCCTTAGGAAATCATAATGAAGCGCTTGTTGTTAAGCCTCTGTATCGGCGCCACCGGACTGACCAATGCTTATGGTGCCGCACTGAATCTCCCGGCCGTTGCCGAAAAGTATGAAGACTTACTACTGCTTAACCGACAGGATTTTCAGCAGGTCGCTCAAGTAAACACCCTGTTCAATGACACCCTGTTGAAAAAGTTCTCCGCTGCGGTTAATGCGGCCAAAACCTATGACTACAGTGCCAGTGGTAAGCCAGCCTATTTTGATTTCAAGATCCATGCTGAATCGGATGCCTCCAAAGAACTACTGCAGCAGCAAAAACAGAACGACAATCTCTATAAACTGTTTACGCAGACGCTCCCCTTGCTGGCGTATGCTTATCTGACCCCGGGGCCAGTTTCAGGCGACAATCCCTATTACCACAACAAAGAAGTGCTGGACCTGTACATCAGCGCTCTTGAATACACATACAGCCGTGGACTGACCGAACACACCTGGATGCCGGACCACGCGGGTGATGCTTCCAAAGCGGCGATGGCAGCAGGTCATAAACGACTGTCTGGTGACTATTCAGCCGTATCGTTGCATTTCGGCGGCTTTATTCAGAGTATTTTTTTGCTGAAAGAACAGCTGGCCGAACGTCAGTTACTGGATAAATATCGTGATGTCGTGCGCAACACTGTCGTTAACAACGGGGTGATGTATCCAGTATTCTTTGACATTGCCCGTCCTGAAGCCGGAACTGACTACCCGAAAACGTTATCCGCCGATCAGCAGTACTACCTCAATGCTGATGGTATTCGACTGTTTGTCGACTATTTCATGCCTTATTTCCTTATGCTTGACGATCAGGATGAAATACGTCGAATGTCGACCATTTTACAAAAGGTGGTTGATCGCAACATCAAGATAAATGTTGGCAGTCAGGGCACCATCAAACCTGACGGTGTTGGTTTTCATCACCACACTGCCTATATTGCCGGGTACAGTCCGTTCACCTTTGAGGCATTTGCCCAGTTGCTGTACTTATTGTCCGGCTCAGATCTTTACGACCAGGAGAATGTAGACGCCGTCAAATTCGCCCTGGAAACATACCGCTTGATGACGCAGAAATACGACGTTTCTGCAAGCCTGAAAGGTCGGCTGATAAGCAGTGATCCCGAAGGAGCCTCTATCGCCATTACTAAAGCCATGGCGCTGATGGCTCATCCTCAAGGACTGAACGACACTGTTATGCAGGCTCGGTTTAAAGAGTTTTTTACCCCTGACTTCTTCTATTCAGGGGAGCGACTCAGTAACTATTATCAAGGAAAACGTGGTGTTGAGGTGCGTGGCCTGGGCATTTTTGGACTCAATAACGATGTGCTGACCCTGAAAACCCCAGCCGCTGACACCCCTCATGGCAGCTGGATCAAACCTTATGCCGCTGCGGGTTTTTTCCGACGGGACAACTGGCTGGTCACTGCTAAAGGCTTCAGCCAATACCTTTTTGATTACGAAGGACCACTGAACAAACGCCAGAACAGCTTTGGACAGAATTTTTCCTACGGCCTGCTGGATGTATACAGTGCTGGTACTCCGGTGAGTGCCAAAGACTCTGGCTACAACTATGACAATGGCTGGGACTGGTACCATATGCCCGGCACCACCGCTTCCCACTATCCTATTGAAAAGCGTTCGGAGAAGGAGGTGAAAAAACTGAGGAAAAAACAGAAAATCCGCCAGCGCTCAACCCACCGCAACTACAACAGCAAGACCTACGTCGGTGGTGTAACCCTGGGCGACAACGGTTTTTTTGTACAGGATCTGGAAGCGTTGCCGTTTACTGCCCCAACTGACTTGACAGCTCGTAAGAGCTACTTCTTCGTTGGTGATAAAGTTCTGGCACTTGGTAGCGATATTTCCGGCGGTACCAGCAAAGATGAAACCCATACAACACTGTTCCAGACCCATTTGCCGTCTGCCAGTGTTACCACCTATGTTAACGGGAAGAAGCTGACCGGGCTTAACAGCAATATCACCATACCGGCCGGCTCAAGTGCCGCTATTACCGATAGCGTGGGCAACAGCTTTTACCTGGCCGAGAGCTCTGCCGACCTGGCTATTACACGTCAGGTACAAAAAAGTATGACACCCCGGTACAAACCCACTAAAGGTGCATTCAAACAGGCCTATATCAATCATGGTATCAAGCCAGACGGGGATCATTATGAGTACGTGCTGATTCCTGCTGACCGGGATGGCAGCAAACTCAAGGCTCTTGCCGTCAATCCCGAAGCTTTTTACCGGGTGATTGATGGTGACAAGAATATGCATCTGGTGGAGTTCCCCACTGACCAGCTGACGGCTTACGCATTCTATGATCGCAAAGCCAGGACGCCTGAGACGTATCCCGTTAAAGCAGTCAATCTGTCCGCTGCGCTATTACAGAAAAGCGAAGGCAACAACCTTAGAATTGCCGCCAGTGTTCCTGACATTGGCTGGAGTCTGGATAAACGGGAAGTGGCCAGGTCAGGGTTAGCCAAAAGCAAGGATTACTTTATCTACCAGCCTGCCAAAGAGCATGAGCTCTTGATCACTTTACGAGGTAAGTGGCAGCTTGATAAACCGATGGCTGGGGTAACTGTGAAAACCAACCGGAAAAATGAGACTACGGTATCTCTCAATGTTCAGGATGGTTTGTCTCAAGAGTTGTTGCTCAAGCCGGCGGCGTGAGCACGGGTCTGCTTCTCAAGCAGACCACCAGTAGTTGATGATTTGAATTTTATGGGCAGACGGCAAGTATTATGACGGTGACATTCACCTCAGTCAGAACATGACAACGTGTCGAGACTACTTGTTTTTCTGCCCTTTATTTATTGCTTTAGAGCCACCCGCAAATATGGAATAAAAATGACGAAAAAACCTTTGCTCATGGGTATTGCAGCCTGCATGATTTCTGCCACAGCCTGTGCCACAACCGGTGGCCTGACGCCAACGACCACAGCTCGCATGGATCAATGGCAAATGTTGCTTGATAAGGATCAGGTGATTGACGGACAGTGGGGAGCCATTGGCAGCCCCAGAGCAGATGCTCTAATGCTGGACCAATCAAAACCCTACGAAAACAAACCATCATTCCGCTTCTACCTGTCATCCGATGATAATGCCGAAACCGGCTTTGAGGCGGGTGTAACAAAAGGTCGTATTGAATTAAGCCGTCTTTATGTGACTCCGGAAGATTTGACCCATCTTACCCCTGAAGAGTACGAAGTTAAAAAAACCATCAACACCCTTTACCAAAACGGAGAAGGGATCACGGATCAGGCAAGCCAGATGTTCTACAGGTTTGCTATTTTCGTACCAGAAGATATCAACCCGGATGTGCGCGCCGTATTTGCCCAGTGGCACGGCCTGGTGCAAAGAACGCTGGTAGAAAATCCGCAGGGTGAAGAGCAGCTGCTATCAGAGCAGGGCTTTTACGACCTGCTGCAAACAACAACATTCAACAAAAATGTCGGTTACACCAAAAAAGCAACGTTTGATAATCAGGGTGGCATCACCTACACAGCCGATAAACCCAATGGCTGGCAAGTTGAACAAGGTGGTTATCCTCCAATGTCGTTTGGTATCACTGACGGCTATTTCAGCGTAAAAGTACGCTCTGATAAAAAACGCATGTCAGAAAAAGCAGAGCGGATGAATCTGGATCCTCGTAAGCACGCAACGCTTGAAGTACAGCGCAACGTGCACAAAACGGGAACCATCGCCTACAAAGAGAAGCTGGAGCAATTCCCCAAAAACCAATGGGTCACTTTTGAAGTCTCAGTGCTCTGGTCACAGTACGATCAACGTGGTGACATCCAGGTTCGTCCCGGTAAGTTGCATATCGATCGCATTACTTTTGATGCCAGCAACCAGAAGAAAGTAGAAACACTTGTTGATAATGCCACTGTCGAAATCGGCCGCAACGATGTGTCAGGATACTACTTCAAACATGGCATTTATCGCGTAGGTGGCAGTGAAGTGCCGGTGCAGTGGAACCTTGCCGGATTCCGTCAGGGCTCATCGGC
>JAQFVO010000103.1 GCA_027942505.1 Endozoicomonas sp.
CACTGTCACCGTTAACACTTCCGCATCCGCTGGTGCGAGTCGTGGTGGCGGAACAGCTCTATCGGGCATGGAGTATCTTGCACCATCACCCCTATCACAAATAGCAGGTCATGGGGTGACCCTCGTGCGCCGGTACAGGTCTGATTTGTTCACTATACCCTTACAAGTAGTGCTACGTTCTTCTCCTCAAAGACGAACGCTAAACCTTTGGGAGGAAGACGTGAACTCATTAGCGCCCGCTGACTGGTCATCAAGACCCCGGCATGACCACAAGGCAGCCTCTTGTTGTGGCCTGACTACCGATGCACGCGTAGTGCACCGGACTGATGAGGGCACCACGCGACTGAAAACAGCTGACAGTCAATGCACAGATCAGCAGATCAGGCAAAGACTGAGCCAGTTAAAAACCAGGTACGCCCGGCAGTTCACCAATCTCCACACCTTGACCACCACCGGCAAATCATTCAGCTACATGCGCACCAGGGAGATAAGTTCGCCAGATGAACCCTCTCTTGTGACCCGACGATACGATTTTCGCAACGAGTTCACCAAAGATCGCTGGCGCTTCATCCACAATGCGAAACTGGGCAACGCTGATAAAAAGGCGTTTTACATGAGCAATGTCATCACCCACCAATTTGAACAGGCCTTTGACCAGAACGGCTGGCCACTGGAGCTACCGAAGACTATTGTCCAGTTTCACATAGTCAACAAACAGACCGTCGACGTTTTGCTTGCGCATCAGCGTGATTATCAGTCAGACAACTTTCAATCTGCTTTTTTACAAACCACGGTCATCGGCAAAAGTACCACGAGAGTGGCCGAAGACCTGGGCATGATCATTGGCCAGCTCACGGTGGTGTACAACGATCGCCCCGTCGAGAGACTGCCGCACCGTGTTAGTGCCTGTCTGCCTTGTCACGGCTCCTTTTCGGTGCAGTTCCCCGTCAGGCCTGACCCTGATGTTTATGGCGCAGGCGATTGAGCAGGATAGAAAACGGCGGTTTTCTTTGCCCGTTTATATTCACGCCGCTTAATTTAAACGGTATTTGTCGTTTTATTTAAGTGCAAATAGCAGGCAACTATGCCACTTTCACCGCATTCTCTGCCCATGTGGCGGCGCCATTGCCTGACTTTATATGGTTGTATGGCTTGTTTATTGGCCCAACAGTCGCACATTAATCGCTTGACAGCAAAACTACACTGAACATCTAATTACCAGAATTACTTTTTTCCGGCACTGATTCCTAGCTTATTAATCAGAACCTTGTTTTTTTATTGACGACCAATGACTGAGAATTGACATGCCGCAGGATACCTTAAAGGACCATGGGGCAGAAAAACGACTGGTGAACATCCGAATCTGGGTGGCAGTAGCATTAATGGCTCTGCTGGGTATGGGGTTAATTTCCCGCCTGTTCTATCTTCAGGTGATCCGCTACAAAGAACTGTCGACACAGTCGGATGATAATCGACTGCTGGTCCAGCCCATCCCACCTACGCGCGGATTAATATACGACACTAATGGTAAGCTGCTGGCAATGAACACGCCCAGCCATATTTTGTCCATTGTCCGGGAGCAGACCAGAGACCTGGAAGGGCTGCTGAACAGCATCAACAAACTGGTCCCCCTTTCAGAGGGTGAAAGACAGCGTTTTCATCAGCGTCTCGGGCGACGTCGCCCTTTTGAAGCGGTCCCCCTTAAATTTGATCTGACCGACGAAGAGATCGCCCACATCACGGTCAATCTCTTTCGTTTACCGGGGGTGGATATAAATGCCGAGCTGATTCGCAAGTATCCCGAAGGTGAACTGTTTGCCCACAGTGTGGGCTACGTGGGTAGAATCAACGACCAGGACCTGAAGCGGCTGGACCCGACTATCTACTCCGGCACCCATACCACCGGCAAAATCGGTGTTGAACGCTCTTACGAATCAATACTACTGGGCACGCCCGGATACCAGGAGGTAGAAACCAACGCCCGTGGACGGGTACTGCGAGTACTGAAAAAAAGTAACCCGGTACCAGGCCAGGATATCAATCTGTTTTTGGACATTGATCTGCAGGAAACGGCCATTAAAGCCATTGGTGATCGTCGGGGCGCCCTGGTCGCCATGGATCCGAAAACGGGCGGTGTGCTGGCCATGGTCAGTAACCCATCGTTTGATCCCAACCTGTTCGTCACCGGAATTGACAGCAAAACGTTCAATGCACTGAACACAGATATAGAACGACCGTTGTATAACCGTGCCTCCCTTGGTGAGTATCCACCAGCCTCAACCGTCAAACCGGTCATGGGGCTGGCGCTGTTGGCGAATGATCTGGTGACCCCTGATGAAAAAATTTTTGACAAGGGCTGGTTTCAACTGCCGGGCAGCGATCACCGCTTTCGTAACTGGAAACGTTCCGGCCACGGCTGGGTTAATTTAAGCAAGGCTATCAGTGTGTCTAATGACACCTATTTTTATATTCAGGCTGGCAAACTGGGCATTGATAATCTCCATGACTTTGCCAGTCAGTTTGGCTTCGGCCACCGCACCGGCATCGATATTCGTGAAGAGCGTCCCGGCCTGTTGCCATCAAGAGAGTGGAAGCAGGGAATCTACGGCGAGACGTGGTATCCCGGTGAGACGGTCATCGCCATTATTGGTCAGGGTTACATGCTGGCCACACCGTTGCAGCTGGTGGAGTCCACCGCGCTGATTGCCAACCGCGGCCGCTACGTGCAGCCCCGGCTGGTTAAGGAGGACATCCCCGCGGTGCAGGGCGAATTCTGGGGCGATGACATTGAGACCGACCGCGCCGAGGACACCGACGCCATGAACTGGGAGTTGATTATCAGCGCCATGGAGGACGTGGTGCACCACCGTGAGGGCACCGCCCACTGGAGCATAGGCAGGGGACTGAAATACCGCATGGCGGCAAAAACCGGTACCGCACAGGTGGTCAGCATTGCCCAGGGGGAAGAGTACGACGCGGAGCAGCTCAAAGAGTTCGAGCGGGATCACAGCCTGTTTATTGCCTTTGCCCCAATTGAAGACCCACAGATCGCCGTGGCAGTCATTCTGGAAAACAGCAAGGGCGCTTCCAGGGTTGCCAGAGAGGTTACGGATGCTTATCTGTTGCCCCGGCTGGCTCAGACCAGCGAGGAAGATACCTGATGGCTAACCAGGATTTTGTCCGTCAGATTGACCTGCACGGCTTTGGCCGCAGTCCCGGGCTGGCGATGCGCTGGCACATCGATTTTGTGCTGCTCGGGTTTTTGCTGCTGCTGTGCGCTGCCGGGCTGTTTTTACTCTATAGTGCCACCGGCCAGGATATGTCTGTGGTCATCCGTCAGGCCACCTATCTGAGCGTCAGTCTGGTTGCCATGCTGCTGGTGGCGCAGATACCGCCAAGAATGTTGATGCAGCTGGCCATGTGGTTCTATGCCGGCGGGGTGTTGCTGCTGGTGGCGGTACTGCTGGTCGGGGTGGAATCAAAAGGCGCCCAGCGCTGGCTTCAACTGCCGGGCTTTCGCTTTCAACCCTCAGAAGTGATCAAGCTGATTATGCCGATCACCATGGCCGCGTTTCTGGCCAGGCGCCGGCTTCCGCCGTCGCTCAAGGATGTTGTTCTGTCGCTGCTGCTTGTGGCGGTGCCGGTGGTGTTAATTGCCAAGCAACCCGACCTGGGCACATCCATCCTGATCGGCTCATCGGGCATTTTTGTCCTGCTGCTGGCAGGGCTGCGCAAGCGGTTTATCGCTACTTCTGTGTGCCTGGCTGTGCCGGCTATTTATATACTCTGGCACTTTTTCATGTACGACTATCAAAAGCGTCGGGTACTGACCTTTCTCAATCCGGAGAGTGATCCGTGGGGCTCGGGGTGGAACATCATTCAATCAACCATTGCCATCGGCTCAGGCGGTCTGGATGGCAAAGGCTGGCTGCTGGGAACGCAATCCCATCTCGATTTCCTGCCAGAAAGTCACACCGACTTTATTCTTGCCGTGCTGGCCGAAGAGTTTGGCCTGATTGGCTGTCTGACACTGTTTGTTCTGTACGCTTTGATTCTGGGACGTGGTATCTTTATCACCCTAAACGCCGACACGCTTTTTGGCCGTTTACTGGCCGGGAGTATTACTCTGACATTTTTTGTCTATATCTTCGTCAATGTGGGTATGGTGAGCGGGCTGCTGCCGGTGGTGGGCGTGCCGTTGCCAATGGTCAGCCGCGGCGGTACGTCGTTGCTGACCCTGTTGGCCGGCTTTGGGTTTCTGATGTCCATACACACACACCGGTCATTTCTGGGGGTTTCCCATTAGGAGGCAACAGGTTATTAATGAGCGTGGCACTTCCTGGCACTGTTTGATGCAAGAAACGGTCACCTGGCCTGTGGTTTTTATTGGTTTTACAAAGAAGGTACGGACGCATGACAATTTTTCCGGGGGTATTACGCGCGCTTGTTGGCCCTGGCCTGCTTGCTATGGCTCTGACCTGCGCGCCAGTATCTTTTTCACTGGCTGACGATAAGTCCGGTGCTTACCTGGACCGTCAGGATGTGAATGTGTTTATTGATGAGCTGGTTGCCGAGCACCAGTTTTCCCGGCCTGAGCTTGAAGCCATCCTGGGTCAGGCCGAGCGCTCTGAGCGGGCTCTTAACCTGATCAGCCGCCCGGCAGAAGGCACCCTGGAGTGGAAAGACTACCAGAAAATTTTTATCACCCCGGAGCGTATTGCCAAGGGGCTGGACTTCTGGGAAGCCAATGCCGACACGCTGGCCGAGGTAGAAAAAGAGCTGGGTGTGCCTGCACATATTATTGTGGCGATCATCGGCGTCGAGACCTACTATGGTCGCCAGACCGGCGGATTCAGGGTACTTGATACCCTCACCACGCTTGGCTTCGACTTTCCCAGACGCAGCGAGTTCTTTCGCAAGGAGTTAAAAAACCTGCTCTTGCTGGCCCGCGAACAGAAGCTGGACGTCACCGAACTGACCGGCTCCTACGCCGGTGCCATGGGCATTCCCCAGTTCATGCCATCGAGCTATCGGGCCTATGCCATTGATTTTACCGGCGACCAGCAGGCCAACATCTGGTTCAGCGATGAAGACGCCATCGCCAGCGTTGCCAACTACCTGCAAAAACACGGCTGGCGCTACGGTGATGGAGTAGCGGTGCAGGCCCGGGCCACTGGAGGACGCTCTGACCAGGTGGTCTCTTCGGGTTTGAAGCCGGACAAAGCGGTGAGCCAGATACGCAAGGCGGGCTGGAAGGTACCCAAAACCGTCCCGGCTTCGACCACGGTACTGCCCATGAAGCTTGAGGGCAGTACGGGTGCCGAGTACTGGCTGGGGCTGGATAATTTCTACGTCATCACTCGTTATAACCGCAGTCAGATGTACGCCCTGGCTGTTCATCAGCTGAGTCAGGAAGTTATGAAGGATTATCATAACTCCCTGGTACTGCAACAAACGGCCACCAAGGGAAAACAAGGGTGACACAGACAATAACCTTCACACTGTCGCTGGTGGTCCTTCTGCTGGCTGGCTGTAGCAGCGCGCCAGTGAAAGAGAGCGTGCAGGACGGTCCGCCTTCCGGACCTCCGGTTGATATCAGCGCCATTCCCGATGCCGTGCCCGCGCCTATTCAGGTGCCGCTGAAAAACACACCCTACACACTGGGTGGGATAACCTATCAGCCATTGGCCACTGCCAACGGTTATTCTGCAACTGGGCTGGCGTCATGGTACGGGACCAAGTTTCATGGCAAGCAGACGGCCAACGGCGAGATCTATGATCTCTACAAGATGACCGCTGCCCATAAAACCTTGCCGCTGCCCTCTTACGTCAAAGTCACCAATGTGGAGAACGGGCATTCCGTGGTAGTCCGGGTTAATGATCGCGGCCCCTTTCACGGTGAGCGGTTAATAGATCTTTCCTACGTGGCAGCCAGAAAGCTCGGCTTTGCCGACTCAGGACTGGCCGAGGTGACCATAGAAGGGATCGACCCGGAAACCTTCAGCCGCTCACCCATTCGCGATGGCCAACTGCTCTATCTGCAACTGGCCGCACTGAAAAGCCACCACAACGCCCAGTTGCTGCGCCGAGAAATTTTTGCCAAAACAGAACTTCAGGCCAGAGTCATCCAGGGTGATGAGACAGCACCCATCTATCGGGTCAGAATCGGTCCGGTAGAGAGCCCTGAACATTTGGAACAACTGCTGGAAACCCTGGAAAACGGCCAGTTTGCTGCGCCTTACCTGGTCTATGAAAAGCCGGTCACGGATGAAACGGAGGGAACTGGTACTTCTCTCTAAGGGTGACGGAGTGGTTGAAAAGACCAACCACCATCCGTTCGGATCCGTGGCTCGGGATGAATTCCCACCTTCGAGATTGTCGAAGAAAGCATAAAAGCCTGGAACCACGAAGGACACGAAGAGCACAAAGGAAAAGAAAAGCTCTTCTTTGTGCTCTTCGTGTCCTTCGTGGTTCCCTTCTTTTCCGGGCTTTTTGCGACACCCTCCTTCCCAGAAATGACTCTGATCGTATGTGGTGGCGTTGATTCGGGTTTTAACGCTTTACTGCACTAGCTTCCCCTCTTCCTATTGAATTTGTTTTTGGGCTAAACCCTTTCCCTGCTCTCTTTTACTGCCGGTAAGATCAGTTACCAGCAGTAAATAGTAAACTAGCAATACCAATGATACTGGTATTATAATACCGGTATTATCAGTATGTTCTTAATTAGGGTTTTCCTCTTATGAAGGGTTCAGAACTGGATCACAAAAGAAAGCAGCTTATTTTCGGCATTCTTGACCAGCTCAGGGAAAGCGGAGAGCGGATTAATGCCGACAAAGTTGCCCGTCTGGCCAAAATGGGCAAGCAGACTGTATTGCCCT
>JAQFVO010000116.1 GCA_027942505.1 Endozoicomonas sp.
CCAAAGGAGCGAGCATTGATCAATTGCAAGGTAAATTCACCAACTCAAGGTAATCCCGGAATTCAAACAATCCAATCCCCTGCTGCTGACGCTACGGCAAAACTGAGCGGGTTCGTTCGCTATGCTCAGAATCAAGGTATTGATGGCACTGTTCTGCCTGCACATGCCCACTTTTCGGGCACCGGTGAGGTCAGCAAAGGTGATCACCAAACCTGCGTTAAAGACAGACACATCCGCAAGTTTGTCCCATCAGCTCCAGGCAAGTCCCTTCGAGCTGGGTATGTCTCAGCCGGCGAGGGCAGATTCAAAGGCAAAGAGAAGCTGACTATGTCCGAATTCATCCAATCCGTTATTGGCAATAAGACAGGAATACCTGATGACATCAAGAGTGCCTATCGGGCAGCTCTGGCGAGTGCTTACCGATAAGCATTAACTTCCAGACAGGTGTCCCCACGTTCTCATGCCGTTTTCCAGCCTGACAAATCAGCCCCGTCGCAGCCTTGATAAGCAGGGTGTTTGAGCGTTGTTTGCAGATCATTCGCTCATTGCCAGGTGAGCTATTGTGCTTTGAGAACTCTAGAGTCGAGTTCTACAAATCAGTGATGGGAAATTGTGCAGGTTTTCATTAATTACTCGGTAACCCTCAACCACGCCGGGGAACCTAAGAGCCGATCAGTTGTCAAACTAAACATGTAATTTCAACCACGGAATGACATCACTTGTATTGTCGTCGGTTCTCTTTTAATCAATCACTGGATGATCAACATCATGAACCTTGGATACTCAACACCTGCCGCAGCCGGTCGAAGCGGTTCTCTTCACGGTCACGGCTATCAGAGACCGTCCTCGACCAGCACAACGCTGGTTCTTCCCCACAACCACAACCCAGTCCTTCGATTACGCCCGCCGGCAAAAGCACAAGCCCAGTCATTGCCCTCCGCCCTAAGCGCCAGGAAGATTGCCGGATCACCTACCCGAGAAGCGCTTCTGAGCGAGACACAGGCCTTGAAAATAGAGCGTCACAGGATTGCTGATGAGCTGGCCAAGTTAGACCC
>JAQFVO010000786.1 GCA_027942505.1 Endozoicomonas sp.
TTTTGGGTGGCAACACAAAGTACAGTAGTACCTTTGTTCGAGCAGCTATTGACATCGGCCCCGGCCTCAATGAGTGCCAGTGCACACTCAGAATGACCATATTCAACAGCGGTAAACAGCGGCGTTTCGCCATCGTTTGACGGGATGTCGAGCTTCGCTCCAGCATCGATCAGAACCTGCACACAGGGGAGGTTGCCCTTGTTGGCTGCGGTAAAAAGCGGCGAAATTTCTACGCCACAGCCGCTAATGGCATTGGTGTCTGCGCCGGCATCGATTAGCAGCTTTGTACACTCAGCACTACCGCCCAGGGCTGCGAAGTGGAGAGGTGGGGGCCTCAGGTTGTCGCCTCTGTGAATATTCGCCCCGGCATCGATCAGAGCCTGAACACACTGAGTATGACCGTACTGGCAGGCAGCACGAAGTGCATCGGCTCTATAGCTGCCCGGGTAGACATGTACATTGGCACCGGCCCTGATCAGGGCCAGTGCACACTCAGTATGACCACGATGAATGGCCACTAACAGCGCCGTTGCGCCGCTGTCTGAACGGATGTCGAGATTCGCTTTAGCTTTGGTCAGCGCCTTCACGCACTGTGCATAGCCAAGCTCCGTAGCAACGAGAAGAGGGATTTTTGAACGCATGCCGGCATTGGCATCCGCGCCAGACTTAATCAGATTCAAAGCACAGTCCACCTGTTTCCTCTCTAATGCAGTAAGCAGTGCAGTGGCTCCACTTTTCGTGGCAATGTTGGGATCGGCCCCGGCCGCGATCAGGGTCAGTGCACAGAGGGTATTGTCTCTCTCAATGGCGACCAGCAGAGGTGTAGCACCCGTATCCAGTCTCGCATTCAAGTCTGCCTTGGCCTTGATCAACATTTTCAGGCACAGCCAGTGACCGTTTCTGGCAGCGAGATGAAGTGGTCTGGCACCATCACTTTCTGTGGCCTCAATATTCGCCCGGGAGGCAATCAGAACCTTTACGCAGCCAGCGTTGCCCAGTTTGCTGGCAATGCACAGCGCCGTGGCGTGTCGGGAGGCGGTTGTAAGCTCAAGGTTGGCTCCGGCGCTGATCAGGGCCATCGCGCACTTGGGCTGATCGGCCGAGGTAGCAGCGAACAGGGCGCAGAGGTTGTTAGCAGTCATGACCATGTCAACATTGGTCCCAGCCCTGATCAAGGTGTTCACGCAGTCAAGATGCCCCTGAACACAGGCCTCGTAAAGCAAGGTGTAGTGATTGGATCTGCTGAAAAATTTCAGATGGACAATACCCGGATTGCTAGCGATCAATGCCTCAAGCTGTCTGTTGTCACCGAGACGGCAGGCGTAAATCGCTGACGACTCAGACAGTGTTGATTCTGTTAACAGCAAAACACCAGACTCACGCACCAAGGGCAGTGCTTTTTGCCGACAAAGAGCACATTTGCGTTCGAAGGGATGCTTTGCTTGCAGCGAATTAACGACACAGTCAGTATGAAACCGATGACCGCATTGGGTTATGGCCACACCAGAGGTAAGGTCTTCGAGGCAGATGGCACAGAGATCACTGTTACGGTAGGGTACAGGGGGAGTGGCTTTTGCAACGGAATCCATATTTCCCCTCGTCAAGGTTTTCTTGCGGTAACTTGCCAGCGCTGGGCAAGCTTAGACGTCAGGCACCACTTTCGCCAAGTTGGTTCTCTGGTGGTATCTCCTGCGTCAGGTGCAGGAGAAATGTTCGCAGCCAGGTTGGGGTTTCGGAGACGTCTAAGCGGTTACATCGTGCCACTCACAATGCTCACGATTCCTGAATGTCTCCCCCGGGAACATCATGTGTGGCAGGGTGCTCTTAATCCGGTCTCGCTATCCGGGCGAGACGTTCCTCTGCCTGGGCCGCTGTCATTCGCTGACTGCAATCCGACTTCAGCAGTCCTGCGACAACCTCGTAATATGTTCCTATTGCGTTTCTATGTTTATCCAACTGCATATCAACATGTTTTTGAAACAAAGCTGGGATTTCAGTGAATTCCTTGTCTTCAATAGTTTCATGATCAGGAGTTGGTTTTACACCTGTCAAAATTTCAAACAAGACAACGCCAAGTGAATAGGCATCTGTATGGCGGGCATCAGTGCTAAAGGGAGGAACATCCTTCCCATCAACAAGATCTCTACCATATAACGCTACAATATGCTGACTACTGTGCAGAAGCAACACACGAGCATACATCTGAGGTGAAATGTAGCCTGGTGTTCCAAATGCGATTTCCTTAGAAGGTTCAGATTCAAGTATTAAAGGTATGCTGTCTTCTGAAACATGAGCAAGTTCACTGACGTGACGTGAGACTCCAAAATCACACAAAAACCATTCATCACCTTTTCTGAGGATATTATCCGGTTTGATATCCAAATGGAAATAGCCATTTTTATGCATGTATCCCACAGCGGCAGTCAACTCTCGTATAGCACAATCTTTTTGCTCTGTTGTTAATGAATGTTCAGACAAGTGTTCTTTGAGTGATTTGTCTGCAAGAGGTAATGGAATACCTCCGGGTTCGGTTGTGACGGATTCAATAATCTCAAAATCAAAATCAGGCAGAAGTTGGACGGGTATGCCCTCTTTTAACGATTTTTTTTCTTCTTCTGATAAAGTTCCGGTTTCAATAACTGTTTTGTTTGTGGCAAATTCATTTTTTTCATCAAGGAATACTGGGTGAATAATATTTGGATGATTTAATGCAACGATAACATCCTTTTCTTGTTTCAACCTTTTTTGCGCCATTTCTTTAAGTTTTCTCTGTTCACTCGTAGTATATTCTTGAACTTCCATTGACTGTGATATGTCAGTGGACTTATACGCAATCTCGTACGGCTGATTGTCTTTTCCTGTCATTTTATAACGTTCAACTATGCTGAGTGTGCCTTGGCCAAGCTTTTTGTCTTCCCCACTCGCCGCCATCAAAACGTCGCTGATATTATATTCACATAATGACTGTTTGTAGGTTTCTATAGCCAAACGATTGGAGGCTCTTCTATCCTGCCAATTGTTGTACTTTTGTTTAATTGATTTGCAAAATTCAAAGACGGCGACAATCCAGCGACCAAAGCAGCAGCCAGCTGTCGTAGTTTCTTTCTCATCTTCGACTTGTTCAAGGAAGGGGGTAGAACCAACATTACTGCTTCCCAGCTGTTCATTCATCATGATGAAAATCCTTATAGTGTATGAGGTTGGTTTTTATTGGTGCATTATCGTTAGAGTTTTTCGAATTGCTGAGCACAATAATAATCAATTGTTTTCTATGAATTACTAACCAATCAGTTGGCTTTTATAACGTTAAAGCCGGGGGAAGGATAAAAACTGATAGCCAACTGGCCGGGCATTCACTGTTCTGTGAGGTGGGTCTTGTAGGATCAAAGCGGGTCCCCGCCTGCGAGGGTGTTGCAAAAGCCCCTGAAAAGAAGGGAACCACAAAGACACGGAAACACAAAGTTTTTTCCGAGCCTCTACGCCCGGCAGACAAAAAAGGCTTCCTTTGTGCCTTGGTGTATTCGTGGTTCAAGGCTTTTATGCTTTTTGCGACACTCTCCTTCGCGAGGGTAGCGGGTGGTTGGTGTTGTACCGTTTTGCGCCATGATTCTTCAAAACCTACCCTGCAAGAAGCGATAAACTGACTGATGAATAAATGAAAAAAAGGACGCTGATAAATTTCTCAACTGAGACAGAAGGGCGTCCTTTCCTCTTTCTATACTGCATCAGCTTCCCAGCTCGACGGCCAGAACTGCCGCCACCTGGTACAATCCACGAACCAGTAGCGTCAAGCCGAACTGTCCATTGTTACAGCCCAGGTTATCCTGGTTATTACTGGTGAAATCCTCTGGATATCGCTTATCGGTCTCTTTCTGGTCTGGGTAGACTTGTTCGGAATAACAGCCTGTTTGCTTCAGGTTTCGGGCAAAGCAGTCTTTCTTCAGGTTCTGCCTGGCAGTCCACAGTGCGACCTCGGCGGTGGTATCATTCACCCATGTCGCAAAGATTTGAGGAGATTCAAAGTATGCCACTGCTTGGGCAGGCCGGCCCTTAAGACCTGATAAATAGGCGCCAATGGCACCGATAATTAAAGCCCCCAGCTTTGCCCGTCCTTCGCTGTTCTGGTAATGGTAATCTGCGTCATCCCGATGCATGCGGGCATAGTGAAGTACTGGGGCAATCATGTTTTCAACAAAAGCGCTCATAAATGCCACGCGCTGACCAAAGCCATCAGGAAGTAGGGCATCGGCATCCTTGGTATGGAAGTAACTGGTGATCCGGGGATAAAACTCCATATCACCAAGGTCTTTTAAACCGCTATAAGCCCAGTCTGATTCGTCGGTCGCCCTGGTGTCCCAGCCAGTGAGTGCCCCAGGTAAAGATCGTCTGTTATCAAACATATGACAGAGAAACAGTTCTCTGCGATTATCCTTAAAATTGTGATAGGCATTAATTGTTGATGTATGAACAGCCCCAAGACTGCTCCATACCCCCAGATCATGACAAGCGTTGAGAAGTCCCTGTTCTGCACGGGTGCTATCACCATTGCTGTCTTTGCAATGTGCCAGTGTGCTGTAATCCTCATTTCGGGTGGTGAATTCATAGACCAGATAGTACGTCTGGCCACTGAGCGTGATCCTTTCAAGATCAGAATGAAAGCCTGCAAGAATGTTATCAGGCAGCTGATCAATGGGTAGAAGGCTGATTCCGACAGGATTTGGCACTTCGCTTTTCAGTATTGCTGTTAAGTTATGCTCCCCACGAGCAAAGCGGTGAACGGCTTCTTCCTGACAAAAATCATCCATCGATTCGCCTTTGCGCAGAAACTTCATACGAGTAAAGACATCTCCGGTACAGAACATTAAGGTACGACCACCATAAATAGTGCTCTTTTTGCCAACCGATCGTAATAATGGCAGCCGTTCAGCGTGCAGTGCCCTTACCTGCTGCTGGCAGTGCTGTGTAATGGTTTGTTCCAGAGCAATGCCCAGCGACAGGTTGCGCAGGTTAAACGGGCCGGTGCTCAACAATATTCTTTTCAAGAACACGCTACTGCTGAAAGTAAGCTCATCAAAAGGTTTCTGTTGCAGCGGCTCCATCAGATGGCGTTGGTTCAGAATGGGCTTCTTTTGCCGGTACTGAGGCGGAAGAGTGGTATCACCATTGGTGACCATTGCTTCGCGGATTCCCATTGGCAGGTGGCCGGGAGCAACCGCCAACAATAAATCGTAGGGTAACTTCTTGCGCACGGCTTCTGGGATTTCTGCCATGGTTTCATCGGTATATGACGGATCCAGGGCAGTGAGTGCTTCAATGCAAACGTCCAGGGTTCTCAACCGTGGAGGAATTTTAGACAAACCTCCTGGATAACCTGCGGCTATTAAGAGCAGCTCTGGATATTTTTCAAGCATTTTTGCCGGCACTGCTTTAATGCAACAATCCGGCGATTTAAGAGCTCGTCTACACAAGTCAAATGATCGCTCTGACTCTGGTAACAGGTTTAGATTATAACCACGATACTTGAGCGATTGTTTTAACCACTCAGGATGTTTGCGCAATAACGCCAGCGGACATCCTTGAATATCTCCGGGCCAATTACTCAGATATCTACGACAAAAGTCTTCTGTTTTTAACTCTTCAGGTAATTTTTCCAGTATGTCAGGGCTACCAGGTAGCTTAAGTTCTACAATATGTTCTGCCAGTTCAGGGTGTTGATGAAAAATTCTGGTGGGAATATATTGAAACTGCCGATAGCTATTGCCTTGATGGAGTATTTGTCGACAGTGTTGGTAAGTAACCAGGTGCTCCGGAGTATTATTCAAAGACACAGCACCATGACAGGCCTTTGCCACAGTATAAATCCTTTTCGTTATTCGATCCTTGGGAATCCAGGAGTAAGCCCTTTTATTTGCTTTAACGGAAAGAACACACAGCTGTTGATGAAAAGAGACAGAAGGATTGATGTGTCTAATTGATTTGGGGTCATTCTTGAGCGCTTTAAAGCACAGTTTTAAGCTCTGGTGTTCAAGGGGTACGTACTTAATATTATTTGCATCTATATTGATCAGGGCAAAATAATCAATTGGCAGGGGCAGGCGGGATTCAGGCTCCAGGCTTTTGGGTAACACGCCCCTTTCAAGGCAGAGCTGATTAAATTCAGGGGTTTTTAATCGGGCAGGCAGTGCCTCATAGTGCCAACCGTAACAGTGATTCAAGGACATCAGGGCAAGCTTTGGCGTGATTAGTGCCTCTGGGAGATCATCGACTGCCAAATTGCATTTTCTGATCAACTCAACGCTAATCGCTGATTCCAAAATGTTTGTATGGGTATGTCTAATAATCCAAGGTAGGTTCATCCCGGATCCATAGGCTGTAAAACGATTAAACTCTCTATGATCGTAAATATCTATGGGAACTTGCAGGTAACAGGATAGTAATCGACGTTGCTCTTCAGAAATCGACGGTTTTGGCAGGGTGGT
>JAQFVO010000201.1 GCA_027942505.1 Endozoicomonas sp.
ATGTCAGCTGATTAAATTAAGATCCAGAAAAATAATGCGTTGTTATTACAGTCTGAGGGAAGCGGTATGGCAAAAAGCACCACTGACTTTAATCCGCTGTCATTGCGTACAGGGATTGCACGAGACCTATCTGGCGGGCATAGCCATCAGACTCACCCCCGGTCGATCCAGCACAACCCATGTACATGATGACAGCAGATTCTATGGTAGCTTCTTTATTGTCACTTCTCTGGGCATTTGCTTCACACCTTGCTCTGACACCTGAACAGCAATTCCGAGGTTGTCGCAAAAGCCCCTGAAAAGAAGGGAACCACAAATGTTCATGACGATGGTTTCTCACCCTCTGTCATGAAAGCTTTGGCCACGGAGACACAAAGTTTTTTTCCGAGCCTGCCTAGGTTACGCCCGGCAGACAAAAAACGCTTCCTTTGTGCCTTGGTGTCTTTGTGGTTCAACGCTTTTTTTTGCTTTTTGCGACCCCCTCCACCAAGGGAATATTGAGCATAATTTCACCGAACAAAACAGCTATGGAACAAATTCAATCAAACAAAGTCTAACCGGACGAAATTCAAATATGGAATTTACATATGGATAGAATATCAACACCACAAGATTTTCCATTCCCACAAAACCGGGAAGATGAATCAGCGGATTGCTCTATCTGTCTATTCGGGTTTGGCAGTGCTGTGATGACTACAACAGGCTGTAACCACACTTGACTACGATTACGCCGTACTGCTCTTCGATCAGGGCACCACCCTGACTCCACAAGAGTTGCACAACAACCTGCTATCAGCCATCCAGAGGAGACTCATACGGGGGCGATTTCGCCAGACTGCTTGTGCATCATGGTGCTGAACTGACCCGGCAAGAGCTTGATGACAACCTGATATCAGCCACAGAAAGGGGAGACTCAGATGGCGCCGAACTGCTTGCCAGCCTGGGTGCCAAACCGCCTCAACAAGAGGAAGACTCTGTTGGACGGCAGAATACCAGACTGATCAGCAAGCCAGGCACCAGATTGATCGACCCGGTATCACGGTTGCGCAGGTTTAAACTGGGTGAAAGAAGTTACAGATTGCAGTCCAGTACAGAAGATAAATAAAGTGAATAGTATATCGGGCCAGAGCACCTCAATTGATGCAAGTCCACGAACCGAATCGATGGATTGTGCCATTTGCTACGGCGTACTTGGCTTCAACGACGTGCAAACAAGAACAGTATGTAACCATTCGTTTGATAGAACATGCCTGGCTATCTGGCGAGTAACCAGTAATACATGCCCGTTATGCAGAACCGATTTATCCGACAGAACCATTGGCCCGGCTGATTGTCACGACGCCCTGCTTCTTGAGATTTACAAAATGAGTTTCTCTGGACGCAGAAATGCCAATGGGTTCTTTGACCAGGGCGTGCGTCTGACCGATACCCAGTTGCACCATGCCATGCTACGGGCAATCCTCAGAATGGACGACGAGGGTCGTGCTACCGCCGTGCTACTCAGTAATCAGGGCGCGCGTCTGACCGATACGGAGCTTCGTGATGACCTGCTGTCGGCAATCCAAAAGGAAGACTACTATGGTTTACACAATGCCATGCTACTCTTCAGTCTTGGTGCTAAACTGACTCAGCAAGAATTACACGACTGTCTGCCGTCGGCATTCCTGAGGGATGACATCATTGGCTGCGCTTACGCCAAAGTGCTCGTCACTTATGGTGCCAAACTGACCAATCAGGAACTGGACGACACGCTGTTGTCGGTACTTCGCCGTGAAGAACAACACGTTATCCCACCGTCAGCGGTCCCCAAAGAAGACTCACCCGGATTCCTCAACGCTGAACTGCTTATTAAAATGGGTGCGAGACCGCCTGAGCAAGAGATGCACAGCTTCCTGCTGTGGGCGATCGGCAAGGAAAACAGCTTGGGACGCAACTGGGCCAAACTGCTCATCAACCTGGGCGCCCGCCTGACTGATCAGGAGCTGCACGATGCCCTGCTGTCGGCAGTCCTCAAGGATGGCTACCATGGTTGCACTAATGCTGAACTGCTTATCGAGCTGGGCGCCTGCCTGACCGATCAGGAGCTGCACGATACCCTGCTTTCGACAGTCCAGAGTGAATATCTCGACGATGAATACTGTGTTGCTGAAATTCTCATTGATCTGGGTGCCACATTGTCCGAT
>JAQFVO010000235.1 GCA_027942505.1 Endozoicomonas sp.
GATGGCTATCCCTGCCAGATGGGTTCCGAACACTCCCTGTACAGAATGACAGCGCAGTGACTTGACCTTTTGCGACAACCTCATAAAGGGCAGTATTGAGGAGCATGGCTGCCTGCTGGTGACAGGCAGCAAGGGCGATCAGCTGAAGATGGGGTTTTCCTGCTCCTGAACCCGGATAAATGTAGTGCGTTTGGACAGCTCTTTGAGTTGCGCTGCACCCACGTAGGTGCAGGTGGAGCGAACGCCACCAAGGATGTCCTGAATGGTTTCGATAATCGGTCCACGGTAGGGTACTTTTACGGTTTTTCCCTCAGAGGCGCGATAATTAGCTACACCGCCTGCATGTTGATCCATGGCCGTCTTTGAGCTCATGCCGTAGAACAAGCGGAATTGCTTGCCATTTTCTTCCACCAGTTCGCCGCCCGACTCGTCATGACCCGCAAACATACCACCGATCATAACGAAGTCTGCGCCGCCACCAAACGCTTTGGATACATCGCCGGCACAGGTGCAACCACCATCAGAAACGACTTGACCGCCGATGCCGTGAGCAGCATCAGCGCACTCGATGACAGCGGACAGTTGTGGATAACCAACGCCGGTTTTGACTCGTGTCGTGCACACTGAGCCCGGGCCAATACCGACTTTGACAATATCGGCGCCCTTGAGTATCAGCTCTTCGACCATCTCTCCGGTTACTACGTTGCCGGCAACGATGACCTTGTCGGGGAAGCTGCGGCGCACTCGGGAGACATAGTCTACAAAGTGTTCGGAATAACCGTTGGCCACATCGATGCAGATAAAACGCAATTTGTCGTTTAACGACAGGATTTCGGTCATTTTGGTAAAGTCGCTGTCGGATGTACCACTGCTGACCATAACGTGGTTTTCAATACCTTGCGGGGCACTGGCCAGAAAGTCCTGCCACTGGCTAACGGTGTAGTGTTTGTGGACGGCGGTCAGCATTTTATGCTCCGCCAGGGCCAGTGCCACGGAGAATGTACCGACGGTATCCATGTTGGCTGCAATGACCGGTACGCCGGTCCACTCCTGCCTGGTGTGGAAAAAGCGGAATGTCCGCTCAAGGCTGACCTGGGAGCGGCTTTTCAGCGTGGAACGCTTTGGTCGGAACAGAACGTCTTTGAAACCCAGCTTGATATCAGCTTCTACACGCATAATGATTCTCTGCATTTTTCGTGGACAGCAATTGGCTCTGGCCATATTTGACCTCGGAGCATCTCAGTCCGTTCGGGAAGTTGGGAGTACAAGCGGCCGGAATGATTGACAGGGCTGTCTAGCCCTCAATGATTTGCTTGGCAAAGACGGGATGAAATCGGCATTTTACTGCCGCACCCGTCACTTATACGGCCGAAGTATACTCAGGCCATTGGCGAAATAAAAGCCATAACAAGTGTTTAACGGTGAGTATTGCAGTGATTCTGCGGCAAAGATCACCTGTCCACCGCGATGTTGAACAGGTGTCGTTATCATTTAATCAGGTTGTGTATCTTGGTTTTGATCAGGTCGAGGGCAATGCGGTTTTTACCGCCGTTAGGGATGATCAGGTCGGCGTGTTGGCGGGCAGGTTCAATAAACTGCATATACATGGGACGTACCGTTTCCAGGTACTGCTTGATCACCGAATCCATGTCCCGGCCGCGGTTGATGATGTCGCGTTTCATCCGACGGACCAGGCAGATATCCAGCGGGGTATCCATGAAAAAGCGCAGATCAAAGGCTTCGCGAATCTCTGGCTTGGTGAACAGCAAAATACCTTCGTAGATAATGACCCGCGCTGGTTTTACTGTACGGGTCTCCTGGCGACGGTTGTGGACGGTGTAATCGTACAATGGTACGTCAATACTGGTGCCACTCTTCAGCTGGATCATCTGCTCCAGCATCAGGTCGTGGTCCATGGATTCAGGATGGTCATAATTGGTCAGAATCCGTTCTTCCATGCTCAGGTGGCTCTGATCTTTATAATAAGAGTCTTCTGAGATGACGCACAGGTGCTCTGATTGCAACTCCTCGACCAGAGTCTCGGCCAGCAGACTTTTGCCGGAGGCAGAAGCGCCGGCAATACCAACGAGAATTGTCTTCTGTTTCATGTGAGGTAACTTCTGTTGACGGGAATCGGTTTGCCCTTGTCGTTGATGGCAACGTAAGTGAAAAATCCTTCCGTAACCTTTTGGCGCTCATCGGACTTGAAGGGGTGGGACAGTACCCACACCTCCAGCTTGATTCTCATGGAGGTGTTGCCGATGCTGATGATGTCAGCGTAGCAACAAACCACATCACCTACCTTTACCGGATTAAGAAAAGTCATTGATTCAACGGCTACGGTCGATACCCGGCTGTTGCTAAGGTTTTTCGCTGCCAGGCCACCGGCTATATCCATCTGCGACATGATCCAGCCACCGAAAATATCACCGTTTGGGTTTGTGTCGGCCGGCATGGCTAACGTGCGCAGCACCATGTTGCCCTGGGGTCCAGTCATCTAGAAGCTCCATAGAGATCGTTAAAGGCGGCACGAATGCTAAGGCGGCATATTGATGTTGTAAATCCGTAATTCCATGCATAAAGATGCGGACAAGTTCTTTTGCTCAGTCGCTCGTGGCATGCAGGCGACGGTTGCGGTATAAAGCCCTGCTTCTTGTGAACGTTTTGTTGATGCCTATGCTCGCCTTCTTATCAAACCCGAGTCAGCTGATTGTCCGTAACAGCGCTGAGCCGATGTTCTGTCTGAATCACCTGGTGGTGATCGGTCTACCGGCGGACCAGCTGGCATCCCACTTGCTGGCCGATGGGGTCGGTCATATTACGGCCCTGACGCGCGACTACAGCGCCTGGTGTCGATTGCAAGGGCAGCACGACCAACTCGGTGAGCGTTTTTCCCTGACTTTTGCCCCAGTGCTGTCTGGCAATTTTTCCCGCCCGGTGGATGGTGTGCTGTTGTTTCTGCAAAAGAGCAAACCGCTGATGGATTTCTGGCTGGCAATGGTGCTGAGCTTTCTGCCGGCAGGCGCCCCTGTCTGGCTGGTGGGTGAGAACGATGAGGGGATTAAATCGTGGAAAAAACGACTTAAGCGACATTTTGCCTCAGTCAGAAGTCTTGATAATGCCCGTCACTGCGTTTTACTGGAGGCCTGCGAGCCACTAACGTCGTCTCAGGGTTTCGATCTGAGCCAGTGGTTTGAATGGTTTTCTGCCGGTGCCGGTACTCGCATTACCTCTTTACCTGGTGTTTTCAGTCATGGTCGTCTGGATCAGGGAACCCGTGTGCTTTTGGCCACTGTGGATTCACTGCCTTCTGGCAGAGTGTTGGATTTTGGCTGTGGTGCGGGCGTTATCTCTGCCCATATCAACACTTTGGGCGGTAACCACGACTTCACCCTGGTGGATTGTGACGCCCTGGCACTGGCCAGCAGCGAGCGCACTTTGCAGGATGCAGGGTGTCGGTCGTTCAAGGTAGTAGCCAGTGACGGTCTCTCGGCAGTGAGTGGCTCTTACGATTTAATTATCTCTAACCCGCC
>JAQFVO010000246.1 GCA_027942505.1 Endozoicomonas sp.
GGGCCTACCTCCATCTCAATTGCAGTTACGAGCAGACCGACTCTGCTCTCGTGTCACACCTGTGTCTTTGTGGTTCCCTTCTTTTCAGGGGCTTTTGCGACACCCTCTTGCAGGGGTCACCAGATTTCAGGCTTGTTCAGTGCCGCTACGCACTGACACTGTCCACAGGCCGGGGGTATGGCCTGACCCACCAATGACTGCCCAAGCCAGCCCTGTGGCTGAGACAGCGGCAGAGGTGCCTGAGCCACGGTTTCACTGACCACACTGAAACCCACTCGTGCGTAAAAGCCAGGGTCACCATAGGTAAACACCAGTTCCACACCCTGATTTTTCAGTACATCCAGGCCAAAGTTGATGAGGGCCTGACCAGTGCCAGAGCCTTGAAACGGCGTATCAACAGCGACCGGCTACAGCAGAAACGCCTTGATACCGCTGGCAAAGGTCAAACGTGAAAATATAATGCTGCCAGCCAGTTTGCCTGCATCATTATGGGCGACAAAAACAAAAAGATCGTTTTCGTCAGTCGTTGCCAGCAGATCTTCGGCCAGGTCGGCAACAATCTGCCCCTCGACTTCGTTTGCAGAGTCAGTAAACGTTCTGGCAAAAAGGGATTTGATCTCGTCGGACTGGTCAGTGCTGTAGGCGGAAAATTGCATGTATACCTCTTACTCGGTCTGCTGCCTGTAAAACAGGGCATTGTGCCAAGCAACGTGCAAGGCGTCACGTTTCATCGCCAGACAACACCATCGCAAGTTTATGTTGCCTTACTTTATCGGCTTTCTGGCCAGAACCCGGGAACCCCTTGCGATGCGGGCATAAATCAGGCCGCTATTCTGATTTGCCACCTCGATCCAACCTGTGCAGCAACGACATCAGAACGTGACTACTATTGTTTTCCCGTTCGCTACCAACAACCATGTACAAACCTGCAATGAATAACGCACTTTTTCACCAGTCCCGGCAATCGCTATCAACATCCAGCAAAAAACTTGATTGTTTGACCAGCATCGTGAAAGTTTATCTATACTCATCCCTCGAGCTGCTGACGGCACCCAGCAGTCTGCTCGATTTATCGACGCTCACCAGGCTGAATAAGAAAAACGTAAACCGGCCAGTTTCTGGACTGATTCGCTGTATCTATAGCCTGCCAGCCATCAGAACAACATTCCGGAGACAACTCAAATGAATGCCGAGCTTATTGCCAGGGTGAATCAAAACGACGAAGAATCCGTTATTGAATTGCTCTCACGTGGGGCCGATCCTGATTGGCGTGACTCAAATGGCCGTACACCGTTGCTTATAGCCGCCAATAAGAATAATGCCGACCTGATCAGCATACTGCTGACGTTCGGAGCAGATACTGAAGCTGCTGAACGCGGAGGGTCTGGTGACACACCTCTGATGCGTGCTGTCATAGGCGGGAATGTCGATAGTGTTCGCATCCTGCTCAGAGGAGGTGCACTAGTCAACAAAACTGACTTGAATGGTCATACCGCGCTTTACTTCGCCACGACTTACAATCTCGGTGCCATGGTCAACATTCTGCTGGCTCACGGCGCCAGCCCGGATATATCCAATAAGCAAAGGATGACTCCTCTGCATGCAGCTTTGCACCTCTGCGATAAAGCCCTCGATCCGGCCGCAAATGCCCCCGGGACTGACAAGCCCGGTGATCACAGCCGCACAGCACTGGATGACGGCTGCAACGGTGGTCCTGGTGCCATTTTCAGTGCCCTGCTCCGGCACAGTTCCCGTCCTGATATGCGTGACAACATGGGCAATACACCGCTGCATCTCGCTGCCCGCAGTGGCTACTACGAGATGGTCTGCCAACTACTGGCAGTCCCTGTAAAGCCGGATATTGCTAATCATTCCGGCGATACCCCACTTCACCTGGCGGCGGCAAAGGGTGATGCCACCATTATCAACACTTTGCTAAAGCACGGTTTCAAACCTGACTGCAAGGACCACAACAAGGCTACGCCACTGCATTACGCCGTCCGGGGCAAAGATATCGAGCCCGTCCGGGAATTACTGGCTGCTACCTTCGAACTCGACGGCGTTAATGACCTGGGTGACACCGCCTTACACGTTGCCGTCAAAGAAGAAAAAGATGAGATAGCCAGGGCTCTACTGCTCAACGGTGCCGACCCCAACATCCGTTCGAAAACTGGCAATACGCCACTGCACTATGCCACCGAGTTGAAGAACGGTAAATGCATCGACATGTTGCTCGCCAACGGTGCCCGGACTGATATCAAAAACTATCGCGGTCTCACCCCATTTGCGATGGCGCAAGGCGACACAGCCATCATTAACCAGTTAACCAACCATCCACCATACTGTCCCCAGCCCCAGAGCTTGTTACAGAACTGCCGGACTGCGATCAGGAGCCGGCTGATTGACAACCATCCCCGGCAACCACTGTCAGGATCCATCGATCGTCTCGATTGTTTACCCGGCAGCATGAGAACGTATCTATACTACCCCCCCACGTTGTGAATGCTGCAGGTTGCTGTGTTTGTCAATACTCCACCAGGCTTTTGATAAACCCTGATGACGCTCCCGAGCGGGATATAACGACTATCGTCGCTTAATTAGCCGGCCTCAACAGCACCTCTGGCAAGGGGTATTCATCGACAACGACTTTATCGATGGCTGGCATCACTTCGGCCTGCCCCTTCACCACGGTTTTGCCATCCTGATTGACCACATTGGTCGCCACCGTTGCCCGCTTGCGTCGTTGGTTGATGTCAACAATTTCCAGCTCCACTGTGACCGTGTCACCAACTTTTACCGGACGCATAAACTTCAGTTCCTGACCCAGGTAGATGCCACCAGGGCCGGGCAGTCGGGTGGCCAAAGCACAGGAAATCAGTGAGGCGGTCCACATACCATGGGCAATTCGGCCGGCAAACTGCGTGGTACTGGCAAATGCTTCGTCCAGGTGTACCGGGTTGGTATCGCCGGACACTTTGGCAAACAGCAACAGGTCTTCATCAGTTAATGTGCGAGTCAGGCTGGCTTTGGCGCCAATGGTTAACTGTTCAAAGGGGATATTTTCCAGTTTGCGCATAAGATTTGGCTCTGTTGATTCGGGCCCGGTGGCGCTGACTGCGCCTGGCCTTAGGTGATTAAGGAGCTGTCTTTAAATAATTTCCACATTACAGGATGCTGCCCGCAAAGGCCCAGCCGTTTGTGCATTTGCCAGCGGCGGGTAGCGCCCCTGAAAATGTGGAAATTATTCCAGGGCAGTTCCAAAGTCGCTGCAAAAGCGCAAGAGTACCATTGCCATCACCGCAACTAAAACAGCCAGAGTGCAAATCACTGATTACGCCCGGATACAAAAGCACAAGCGCCGGAATATCCCTGTTACAATGAGGGATTATGCAGTTACTTTTGCGCAACTACGACTAATCAGGCTAGAATGCCCGGCTACGTTTACCAGCGACTCGAGCACCCAATGTGGCTGTCTCCAGTCAGAGTTCTGCCGCCGGCGAGCCGGTCCAGCAATTAATATCTCCCTTGCTAACGGATGCAGGTCAAGAGCCCGTTCCATGTTGAAGCCCATTACTTTGAACCGCTATGTTTTTCATAGCCTGAGAAAACTGCTTTCCACGTGGGTGCGCACCACAGTAGAAAACAACACACCTGAAGCCCTGCAATTACAGCCAGGCAAACCCGTCGTCTATGTCATGTATCAGCGCTCTCTGACTGACCTGATGGTGCTTGAGAGCGAGTGCATCAAAGCTGGCCTGCCAAGGCCTTACAAGGCCATTGACGTTAATACGCCGGAACAAAAAGCACACTTTTTCCTCAGTCAGTACGAAGGGCTGATCCTGCAGCGTGAACGACCTGAGCCACCGGAGCTGCTGGAACAGCTGGTACAGCAGGTGGCGCAGCAACACCAGGACGTGCAGCTGGTACCCGTGACGATCCTCTGGGGCCGCTCGCCGGAAAAAGAGCAATCCGCCTTTAAACTGCTGTTTGACTGGAATTTCAGCCTTGGGGGACGGTTCAGGAAGTTCCTGGCAACGCTACTGCACGGCCGGGAAACCATGGTCTATTTCAGCCCGGCACTGTCATTGCAGACGATTATCGGCGACAGCCATCACTACACCCGCAGCGTGCGCAAGGTTAACCGCATTTTGCGCGTGCACTTTCGGCAGAAAAAGACCTCCGTCATTGGCCCAGACTTATCCCACCGTCGTATGCTGGTCAACAGCCTGATTCACACACCGAGAGTACAAAAAGCCATTGCTGCCGAGGCCGCGGCCCGGGAGATCACCCTGGCCGAAGCGGAAGCCAGGGCACGCCGCTACGCCAACGAAATCGCCTCCGACTTTTCCATGCCGGTGATCCGCTTTCTGGACATTATCCTGACCTGGTTCTGGAACAAACTGTACAGCGGCGTCAAGACCAGCCACGTCGAGCCTTTAAGAGCATTGGGACAGACCCACACCATCGTCTACATTCCCTGTCACAGAAGCCATATGGATTACCTGCTTCTGTCGTATGTTCTGTTTTATGAAGGCTTGCCACCGCCTCATATTGCCGCCGGGATTAATATGAATATGCCCATGGTCGGCACCATTTTGCGCAAAAGTGGCGGCTTTTTCATGCGCCGGACCTTTCGGGGCAACCCGCTGTACAGCCTGGTGTTCCACGAATACATGTACACCCTGACCAGCAAAGGGTTTGCTACCGAATACTTCATTGAAGGGGGCCGCTCGCGCACTGGCCGTACATTAGCGCCAAAACTGGGTATGCTCTCCATCTCGGTACGCAGCTTTTTGCGCAGCCATCGCAAGCCACTGGCCTTTGTGCCGGTCTATATCGGTTACGAAAAACTGATGGAGATGGCCAGCTACCTGGGCGAATTGAGAGGTGAGACAAAAACAGGCGAGTCGCTAATGGACATTGTGCGTACCCTGACGGCCCTGCGCGATGAGTTTGGCAAAGCCTGGATTACCTTTGGTGAGCCGGTAGACCTTGGTGCCTATCTTGATGGTCAGGTACCGGACTGGAAAGAGCGCACTGATGTCGACAGCAAACCCGAGTGGCTGATCAAAGCCACCAATAATCTTGGCGACTTGCTGGCCAGCCGAATTAATTCAGCAGCAGTGATCAACCCCGTCAACCTGGTGGCCATCGCTCTGCTGTGCTCACCTAGACACGCCCTGGGTGAAGAGGAACTGATTCGCCAATTAGACGGCTACACTCGTTTATTATCCATAATGCCCTACAGCAACCGGACCGTCCTGACCGAACTGGACGCTCGCACAATGATTCACTATGTGGAAAACCTGCAGCTGGTCCAGCGCAAGAGTGATGCCCTGGGCGACGTGATCAGCATGGATGAAAATACCGCCATCTCCATGACTTACTATCGCAACAATGTGCTGCATATTTTCGCCATTCCATCGCTCATCAGCTGCTTTTTCGTCAATGGTGTCAGGGTAACGCGCAAAGACATTTTACGGATCACCGCAACACTCTACCCCTACCTGCGTGCAGAGCTGTTTTTGCCATGGACTATCGAAGAAGCGCTGACGGTGGTGCAGCAGTGGCTGGACTGCATGGTCACCGAAGGGCTGATTACCTGCGATGAGAGCATTGAGGTGTGCTATTATCAGCCCGACCCGTCAACCTCTGAGTACATTATGCTCAGCGTGCTGTCGCGATCCATCGTACAGACACTGGAACGGTTCTACATGGTGATCAGCCTGCTGTTGCGCAACGGCAGTGGCAATATCGAAGCGGAGGCGCTTGAGCACCAAAGCGGCGTGCTGGCTCAGCGATTATCGATTATTCACGGCCTCAATGCCCCTGAATTTTTTGACAAGAGCCTGTTCCGTGGATTTATCGCTCAATTGTACCAGCATTGTGTTTTGGAGATCACTCAGACCAATAAGTTGGTGTTCGGGGAGAACATACAGAAAGTGGCAGACCAGGCCCACTTCCTGCTAACTGCCGAGATACGCCATAGCATTGATCAGACCAGTCGCTACGGAGTAGGCAACAATAACACCGGGGTCGGTCCATAGCGTCGAACACCCGGTAAAATCAGCAACGGAGATTCGTTCAGAAACATGGGCGTATCTCCTCTATTTACGGGGTAGTAGTAGCCGACCATGAGACCAGAACCCATTCCCGTCTGCCCAATCTTGATCACAGCCTCCACATCACCCATTAAAACCCTGGCTGTGAGCAATGTTTTTAGTCGCTACCAGGTCACTCTGTTCGCCGTTCACGCTGAGTCCCGGGTTAATGCCCAGCCTGTTAATGGCGAGACATACACTGGAGCGCTTAACCGAATCCAGGATGTGCACAGACAGCGCAGCCCATTAAGAAATGGCCCGGGTTACTGGGTTATCGCCATTGAAAATGGCATTTTTCGTGAGCGGGTCAACGGTCAGGCAGTCTGGTGTGATCGTGCCGTCATTATTGTACAAGGCCCCAATGGCCAGCAGTATCGGGCAGACACTGAGCCTGTCATCTTTCCCGATAATTACGTTGATACAGCCAGGGCAAAAGGTTTTAACAATACCACCGTCGGCCAGGTGATGTCAGAGGCGACAAAAGTTACTTCAAGCGACGACCCACACGCCGGCATTCCACCTTTTCGCTCGCGCCGGGATTACCTGGAAAAGTCTCTGAACGGGATTGCTACGCTTATGGAGCACAGCGGCTGGATCGCACCCCATGCCTCTCAACCGATAAAAGCTCTCAGGGCATAAATATCGTAGCGGCAGGACTTTCCTGAGAGTCGGTAGGTGGGTTCACGCCCATCAAGGTCCGGCGCCAGCCTGGGCCGTTTGACCACCACACGGTAACGCGCGGTATCCAGTGCCGGCGTGAGCAGCAGGTCAGCATCCGGATCGTCACCAAGCAGGTCCTGGAACAGTCTCATCTCCTTTTTCACCAGTGCCGACTTCTCCCGGTGGGGAAACATCGGGTCCAGGTACACCACATCGAACGGTTCTGGTGAACTTTGCTGTGAATGCGCCCTCATCCACTCGACTGCGTTACCCTGAATTAACGACATATGACCTACAATCGTGGCAACGTCCGGCACCTCACTGGCACGACGCAGACCGTCCATCAAAAGTGCTGCCACCACCGGGGAGCGCTCGATCATGGTGACTTGGCAACCAAGCGTGGCCAGGACGAAAGCGTCACGCCCCATCCCTCCGGTGGCATCGAGTACCGACGGTGTAACGCCTTTGTTCAGACCCACTGCCTTGGCAATATCCTGCCCCTTGCCACCGCCAAACTTACGACGATGGCCTACTTTACCACCAACAAAATCGACCACGACCGGTTTTTCTGTTGACCCGGCCCGCTGCACCGCCAATACCCCGTCGGCATCAAAAACCGTCAGGGGTGCACCCTCCTGATGAAAGCCAATCTGCAACTGGCTGGCAAGGGACTCAAGCATTGCCTGCATGACGGGATCTTGCGATGGCAGGATAGTTAACCACATAGACACAACATGAAATACGAAGGGCTGCTGAATCTAGCACCTGTGTGGTGCCAGTGGCAACAACAGCCAGTGAACAAGGGCCTTTTGCCAACATAAACGGCAACCGGCCCCGATATAACCGTGGATTTCGAGCAGCCATGCTGGTATGGTGACCAATTTTTCTGCACCGTTATGATGACTGGGGGATTCGAAGACTCCACCGGGTCATTGCGGATTGGTCTCGCCGCAAGAATACCCCCTCTCTGCTGTAAGGATTCACCATGATCAGGCATATGGGGAAAACTGTTTCCAACTTCTTATTCACCGCATCAATTGTGCTGCTGGTAAGCGCCGGAGTCTTTGCCGACGCCCCTGACACCAGCCAGCGGACGCTGAATATCTACAACTGGTCCGACTACATTGCCACAGACACGATTGCCAACTTTGAAAAAGAGACGGGCATCAAGGTCAACTACGATGTGTTTGACAGTAACGAAGTGCTTGAGGCCAAACTGCTCTCCGGCAAGACCGGTTACGATATTGTGGCACCATCCGCTGATTTTCTGCCGCACCAGGTCAAGGCCGGGGTTATCAGCCGCTGGACAGGAAAAAACTACCCAACTGGAAAAACCTGGACAGTGAGCTGATGACTCTGGCGGCCAACTACGACCCGGAAAACCAGTTCTCATTCCCGTACCTCTGGGGCACCACCGGCATCGGTTACAACCCGCAACAGGTGCGGGAAACACTTGGTGAAGACGCCCCGGTAAACAGTTGGAGCCTGATTTTCGATGAGAAGTACATCAGCAAACTGAACGAGTGCGGTGTAGCCTTTCTCAATGCACCCACGGAAGTCATTCCGGCGGCGTTGAGCTATCTTGGGCTTGATCCCAACTCAACCAACCGCGACGACTACGCCAAGGCCGAAGCACTACTGATGAAGGTTCGCCCCTACGTCACTTACTTTCATTCATCCCGATCCATTTCCGATCTTGCCAACGGGGATATCTGTGTTGCCATGGGCTGGTCCGGCGATGTGCTGCAAGCAGCCGAACGGGCAAAAGAGGCGAATAACGGCATCACGGTGAAATACACCATTCCCGATGAAGGGGCCGGACTGTGGTTTGATATGGTGGCCATACCAAAAGACGCAAAAAACCCCGAAGAGGCGCACATATTCCTTAACTACCTGCTAAGGCCAGATGTGATAGCCAATATCTCCAACTACGTTGCCTACGCCAACCCGAACAAACCAGCCACGAAGTTCCTGGATGCAGAAATCCGTGATAACCAGGGGATATACCCCAGCGAAGAGGCCAGAAAGCGCCTGTTTGTCTTTAAAACCCTGCCACCCCGGATAAACCGGCAGGTGAACCGCATGTTCAC
>JAQFVO010000273.1 GCA_027942505.1 Endozoicomonas sp.
GGACCACCGACATCACCTGTTCGGCACTCATGGCACCATTACGCCCGCGCTGGGCCATCAGGCTCAGGTACATGACCGTATCGGGGGGCAGGGTTTCTTCATGCCACAGTGCACCATCCATAACGGTTTTGGTTTTTGAATCAATGGCAATATGCGCCTGAACCGGTATGGCTGCGTGACATAAATGGGCAAAATAATCATCACTGATAATGGCCAGTTTCTGGCTCAACTCATCCTTTCGCTCAGCGCCCAGTAAGGTCATCAGTTGCCCGAATATGGCTTCAGAAACCGTGCCAGCGGGTTCGAAAGCGTACTCTTCCAGGTAAAGACGACTGCTCATACCGGGGTCAGGGCACAGAAAACTATTGTCGTTCACTTTAATATCCAGCGACTCAGTGCTGAAACCAAGCCTGCGCATATCCTGGACCAGACGCTTCAGTAGCGCCGGACAACAAACCCAGCGGTAGTGCCCGGTGAGGGACCGAACTGGCAGCAGCAGCAAACGGGCATCACTGACCAGCAAGCTGCCGGCAAAATCACTGGCGTTGGGTTCTCTGGGTCCGGGTCCGAACAGCGTGATGGTGTCTGCAAGGGACTGCGCTTCGGCAAGCGCCCGCAGCGCCCCTTTCATGCCTGAGCCATAGATACAGGGCCAGCCGGTATGTTTCTCTCGTTGAATGGGCAGGTCCACAGCACCTTCGGACTCGCTGGCTCCTGCGTGGATACTGGTTTCTGCCACCAGGGTAAAAAGTGCATTACTGGTTGTCATTATTATTGTTCCGTTGTCCGTTACTAATTGTCGTACTCAAGTTTGCTCGTTGTTTTAACGCCATAAGCCACAGGCAATGCGTCCATAACCCCAGTTGGTGTGATGGCCAATAGCCTGACCATGCAGCCTCAGAGCATCGGCCACTGAAGCGCCACCCAGTGGTTTGAGGAAATAACAGCTACCAGCCGGTACATAGCTTTTCATGGCGGCAGGCCGGCCTCTTTTCAGATCCCAGCCACCTCGGCGAACCGGCTTTCCAGCCATTACCGTGTGCAATTGTGCTGCCATGCCATTGAGCTGACCATGCCAGACGGTCTGCCCTCGCTCCGTCACCGTCGGATTAAAGCCCGGCAGGGGTGAATGACTGGTATCACCAAAGTCACCCTCACAGAGCAGCATGATCATAAAGCCCTGCTCATCACCTTTTGGTTTGGGTGCTTTCGGCTGCAATGGCTGATTAAGCGGGGCCATGGTAATGGCAGCCATACGCCCCTCGGCACCAAGGCGAATTAATGGTGATTGCTGAATATCTCGTTGCAACTGGTCAGCAACAGCATCTGGCAGTCCGGTCAGGGAGAGGGTAATGGACACTGCGTCCTTCAATCGTAAATGGCTGGTTTGATAGAGCATTCCCTCTTCAACCGTCACCGTTGCCTGATTACGGGCAATACCCAGTCGAGGTTCCAGTTCAAACAGCGCTTTCTGACGGACTACGCATTTTTTAGCCATTTCTGCGCCGGGTGTATCACCATTTAACAGCTGCTCTACAAATGGCCTCGTGAGGTAGTCCTTTTCTGCTATTTTGCCGCCACTCATATCCGGGCCATCTTTTTTCTGCCTTGGCCAGTCCAGCTCTGGCAACGCCACATGCCCCAGGTCACAGTGAACAACAGAGCCTGGCTTAAGGCGGGCATAGCTGTAGTTTTCGCTTTTTTCCCCAGCCTCGGTTTTCTCCATCAACAAGGCTGGCCAGGGATAGAGAGGGTCACTGCCCACCATTATCTGCACCGGGCCAAATCGTAGTGAGCCGGTGCTGTCGTTATCACCCAACAGCGTATTCAGGCTGATATCCCGCCACATGGCTTCTCCCCGGCGAAAAGCCTGCCAGTCCACATTCAGGCTATCACCCAGCCGGGTGCGGATTGCGCCTGTCAGGGTTTTCACCGGTGGCGGGAACAGACTTTCGAGCCGACCCCCTCCGGCCGCACCGTGGGGTCGGGACTCCCGGAAATACCAGCTGTCTACCGGCGTAAATGTCAGTTGCCAGCTTTGCAATTGCTCAGTCATAACCGCTGCCCTTCTTTATCCTGCCCTTTGGTGACCAGAAACCGGATCAGTTTCAATGGATCCGCTCGGTAACCCGGCTGTTGTACTGGCTGTTTATCAGCATTCCTGTGCCATTGTTTGCAGGCTTGCAGCAGCCGTTGGCAAAGATCAGTGCTAATGGCGTTTTTGTCGCTCTCAAGTCCGCTGTGCTGCCAGACTGACTTCAGTAACGAAACAACCATCTCGTTGTTGTCCAGCTCCTGATGATGATCCAGTTTCAGGGCACGGAATAACTGGCTGGCTTTCTGGAAAAAGTTCCAGGCGAAATGCTCATGTTCCTGATGCAGAGCTTCGCAGATATCACTGGCCAGTCGGTCGATGGCAAGCTTGCCACTGTCATTCTTGCCAAGCGCTTCATCCCATGGGCAGCTCCATTGCAGATGCAGGCCACCGGGTTTCGACACTCTGATCGCCAGCGAATCACGACCTGTTTTATCCTTGGCGATGCGGTCCAACAGGTCATGAGCATCGGACAGCCCTTTCATCAGCGGGGATTTGATATGGCAATACTCAATGGCTCCGGAGAGCGTACTACTGACACCCTGCCCATTTTTTGCCGCGTTCTCGAAGCATCCGCAGTACAGATTTCGTAATGCCAGGGCGCAGTTCATTGCATCTTCCAGTGGCAGCAAAGCCAGCACATCATCACCACCGGCATACACCAGAAAGCCACTGTGCCGACGAACCACTGCCGGTACTTCTGCGGTGAACTCATTCAGTGCCAGGCTGATGGGTTCCTGCTTGTCTGGGTCACTCATCTGGCTGCCAAGGGAATCGCCATCCATAAGCAGAACCGCATAATACGGCGATGGTCTTGTATTGGTTATCCTCTGGATATCTCGCAGATTGCCTTGCAGTAAGGCATCATCGGGTGCTTCGCTGTTGACAACAAAATCAAACAGATATTGCCCATCCAGCAACTGCCACTCTTTGGCGTCCCGATAATAGGAATTACCTTTCAGGGCTTCTTCTACGCATAAGGGAATTTCAGCTCGGTGTCCCCCTCCATTTCGCTCAGCCAGTTTTTCCTGAAAATCCCACAGGCTATCGGCCTGATGATCGTTGCCGGTGTTGTCAATGGTATCTGCCAGCCAGTGTGCCGCCGCCAGGTAGCTCACTGAGGGGACGTTTACGGGTACCTGCCAGCCAGTCAACTGCCAGCCTCCGGGCATGGTGGCTGAGAGAGAAGGAAAGACATGGGCAAAGCGACGCTTGATAAAGGCAATGGCACAGAGTTCTTCGCCAATCCGCAAATCTGTTGCCATACGTTCTCGTAATGCCTGCCAGAAGGGCCGCTCACCCTGACCCGCCCGACCTGGTCGCTCAGCACCGGAAAGCTCCTGCCAGCCATCCATCATGGTGCATTTGACTCCGGCCTCCTCAGGTGGATGGTAGTTCCGCCAGTTTTTGCGTCGATCCAACAGGTTGCTGGCTTGCTCCTGATCGGTGAGGCACCAACTGACTTCCCAGAAATGATTTACCTGTCGATCCCAGATGATTCTTGCTTCACTGATACTCACCGCCAGGTTCTGAATATCCTTTTGCCAGACCTTCTCGGCCAGCTCTCGCCACGCTGACTGGATGGTTACTATCACCATCGTGGAGTCAAAGTCTTCGGGCACTTCTGCCCTCATGGCCTTGAAGCGGTTGGGGATGGCACCCTGTTGAGGAGGCCTGCCACTGCCATTGCCTTCCAGCCAGTCCAGATAACCTTTAGCAGGAATTGGAAACTTGATCTCGCCTCCCTGTTTCTGTACCGCAACCATGGCCACTCCTGAGAGCCAGGAAAGCAGGAATGAACCAGACCAGAAATCACGGGTTCGACGGGCCTGGGCGACAAAACCCTGTACCGGCCCAATGGTGAAATGGAAGTA
>JAQFVO010000308.1 GCA_027942505.1 Endozoicomonas sp.
ACCTCTCTGCGCTGTCATTTCGTACAGGGATTGTACGGAATCCACTTGGCAGGGATAGCCATCTGTCCGGGCATTCATCTCCCTGTGGTGTGGATCCCGCACAGTCCATGTACAGGATGACAGTGAGAGAGGGGCCTCTTTCACCGTTGTGTATAGGGATTGCGCGAACCCCATCTGGCCCGGTTTACCTCACTGCTCCAATATTTGTGACCAAGAGACAGCCTTATCGGGCCGGGCCGCGCGGGCGAGGCTTTACGACAAATTGGTAATTGGCACACCAACTCATCGGGATGAGTCTGGCTGTGGGTGCCTGTTGCCAGATATTAGTTGCAATGAAAGCTTGATAATTGATGGCTGTATTAAGGGCAGACTGTTTGGAGGATGTGAAACTTTGTGTTTGTTTTACCTGGCATGATCTTCCCGTAAAATTCATCCGGGCACAACAAACCTCAGAGGTCTGCCTCTATGCAGAAGAAAATTTTGATTACCGGTTCAACCGATGGTATTGGTGCTGCAGCGGCAAAAGCACTGGTAGCCATGGGACACCATATCCTTCTCCATGGACGCAGCCAGGAAAAGCTTAAGGCAACGGTAGCAGAGCTATCGGCCATCCCCGGTTCAGGATCAGTGGAACAATATGTTGCTGATTTATCAATGATTGCCAGTACCGAACAACTGGCAAACGCTATTGCTCAAAAACACGATTAGCTGGATGTAATTATCAATAATGCCGGGGTTTTTCGAACTCCTTCTCCTGTCACAGCAGATGGGCTTGATATTCGTTTTATGGTCAATACCATCATGCCTTATCACCTGACCCGGAAACTGTTGCCATTGCTTGGCACTTCCTCCCGGGTTGTTAACCTGTCGTCAGCAGCCCAGGAAACGGTCAACCTTGATGCGCTGCTGGGAAAGGTTCAAATCAGCGATGACTTTTCAGCTTATGCCCAGAGCAAGCTGGCACTGACCATGTGGTCCCGTGATATGGCTCTGTCTTTCACGGACAAAGGCCCAGCCATCATTGCAGTGAACCCGGGGTCAATGCTGGCTAGCAAGATGGTTAAAGAAGGGTTTGGTGTGGTGGGCAAAGATATCTCAATTGGTTCCGATATTCTCTGTCGTGCAGCACTGAGCGATGAGTTTGCCGCCGCTTCCGGAGCATATTTTGATAACGATACAGGGGCATTCTCGTCCCCACATCAGGATGCACTGAATCCGCAGAAAACAGCCATGGTTGTACAAGCCATCGAACAGGTGTTGATGATGCTCAATTAGTTTTTAATTCACCGTCGTTTGATGGAGCAAACGATGGGGGGCGCAGCAGTAGCCCGCTGTTAATGTGCTGGAGCTGGCCCTCTGACTCAACTCGCGGGTGTTCCGGGATGGCGTAAATTCCGGGCAATATCGTCATAACGTTTGGCAAACTCTCTGCCGGGCCGCAGAATCAGGTGTGCGGGCAACCCTCTGTCCATTATTCAGAAACTGACCTATTGACAAGAGATATATTGGTATTAAGATATGCGCAAATCCATATATGTATATAAGCTGAATGCAACCTCACCAGTTTTTCAGGCTACTCGCCGATGAGACACGCTTGCGTTGTTTGCTGTTGATCGCCCGTCATGGTTCCCAAAGGGTGTGTGATATTACGCTGGCACTGGAAGAGTCCCAACCAAAAATATCCCGTCATCTGGCGCAACTACGTACTCTGGGTGTATTCCGGGATGAAAGACGGGGGCAGTGGGTTCATTACAGTATTGCTGACAATATACCCGGCTGGTGCCGTAACGTAATCGAAGGCCTGGCAGCATCCAACTGTCTGAAAGAGACATACCAGACAGATATGGATCGTCTGCTGAGCCAGTAGCAAATTAACCAGATTTTCTTTACCTCTCTTTATCCCCCTGCTTTTTCCGGAGTTCCCTTATGTCCCGTGCAATTAAAGTTGGCATTAATGGTTTTGGCCGTATTGGCCGGCTCGCCATGCGCGCTTCCTTCGACTGGCCTGAATTTGAATTTGTTCAGATCAATGATGTTGCCGGTGATGCACCAACCCTGGCTCACCTGTTGGAGTTTGACTCTATTCAAGGTCGCTGGCACCACGAGGTGAGTGCTACTGATAACGCCGTGGTGATCAACGGCCACTCCATCGCTTGTACCCGACAACGTGAAATCTCCTCAGTAGACTGGTCTGGCTGTGATGTGGTTATCGAATGCACCGGCAAGCACAAGGATCGATCCTTCCTGGATCAGTACCTGAAACAAGGCGTAAAGCGTGTGGTGGTGTCTGCGCCGGTTAAAGACGACTCTGTTCAAAACATTGTTGTCGGTGTAAACGACCATCTGTTCGATCCCGATAGCCACCCGATTGTCACTGCCGCTTCTTGCACCACTAACTGTCTGGCACCGGTGGTGAAGGTGATCCATGAAAAACTGGGTATTGAGCGTGGTTCCATGACCACGGTTCACGATATCACCAATACCCAGACCATTCTGGATGCGCCTCATCAGGACCTGCGTCGTGCACGAGCCTGTGGCATGAGCCTGATCCCCACGACTACCGGTTCTGCCAAAGCCATTACGCAAATCTTTCCAGACCTGAAGGGCCGCCTGAATGGTCATGCTATCCGTGTTCCCCTGGCCAATGCTTCGATCACAGATATGGTGTTTGATGTTGCCCGTGAGACTACGGCCGAAGAAGTGAATGCTCTGTTGAAGGCTGCTGCTGAAGGTGAGTTGAAAGGGATTCTTGGTTTTGAGGAGAAACCACTGGTGTCCATCGATTATAAAGGCGACCGTCGTTCTTCTATCGTTGATGCACTATCAACCATCGTCGTTGATAACCGGATGGTAAAAATATATGCCTGGTATGACAACGAAATGGGCTACGCCTGTCGTACTGCCGAGCTGGCCCTGAAAGTGGGCAAAGCCGACCTGTAGGTGTTTAACCCCGGGAGAACTGTAGCGACGAGAATGAGTGAATGAAATCATTGCTATGCCGACTGACCAGGCTTGACCGCTCTATACGGCAATACTTTCTGATTACCTTTAACTACTGGAACTTCACCATAACCGACGGTGCCCTGCGCATGCTGGTGGTTTTGCACTTCCATCAGTTGGGTTATAGCCCACTGGAGGTGGCGGCCCTGTTCCTGTTCTATGAAATCTTCGGTATTGTCACCAATCTGGTTGGCGGCTGGCTGGGGGCCAGGCTCGGATTAAACCGGACCATGAATATCGGCCTGGGGATACAGATTGTCGCTCTGACTATGCTGACGGTGCCGTCTGACATGCTGAGCGTACCCTGGGTGATGGCGGCTCAGGCAATGTCTGGCATCGCTAAAGACCTGAACAAGATGAGCGCTAAAAGCTTCATCAAAATGCTGGTCAAAGAGGGTAGTCAGCGAACGCTCTATAAGTGGATTGCTATCCTGACCGGATCCAAGAATGCACTGAAAGGTTTTGGTTTCTTCGCCGGTGGCCTGCTGCTGAGCACGGTGGGTTTCAGATACGCCATGGTGATTATGTCGTCAGTTCTGCTCTGTGTCTTGCTGCTTAGCCTGAAGATGCTGGATCCGGATCTTGGCAAAGCAAAAAACAAGGCGAAATTCTCCGAGCTTTTTTCCAAAAGTGGCCCTGTTAACATTCTGTCGGCGGCCCGACTGTTTCTGTTTGGTGCCCGGGATGTCTGGTTTGTCATTGCACTGCCAATCTACCTAGGCGCAACCTTCAACTGGAACAGCTCACAGGTGGGAGGTTTTCTGGCATTCTGGGTAATTGGGTATGGTTTTATTCAGGGGATCGCCCCGAAAATTACTGGTAATGTCAGGGATGGTCGACTAGCCGTGTTATGGGCTGCAGGTCTGGCCATAGTAACGTTAGCTGTCGCTTATGGTGTGCAAAGCGGTTGGTACCCACAGGCTGTTATTGTTGTTGGATTGATGGTTTTTAGTGTTCTGTTTGCCATCAACTCATCTCTCCACTCTTACCTGATCGTGGCCTACGCCAGGGAAGACGGGGTATCGCTGGATGTGGGATTTTATTACATGGCCAATGCCAAGGGTCGTCTGTTGGGAACCGTACTCTCCGGACTTCTGTTTGAGGTGTCTGGCCTTGTTTTGTGTTTGTGGGTCTCGG
>JAQFVO010000789.1 GCA_027942505.1 Endozoicomonas sp.
CAGACTCTTGCAAAACCGGGGCGAACCATATATGTCTTTGTGGTTCCCTTCTTTTCAGGGGCTTTTGCGACAGCCTCGAAGGCAGGTGTCGGAAAGCCGAACCCCCCAAACCGTAAATATCGCTCAAAAAATCACCATTATTGAGTGACATCTCCTGTCAACAGACTTGTTCACTGCTTTCTTATTGTGCTGTATCAATATTTCTTCAACATGACAGGCATATAGTATTTGACGATAGAGTCAAGTTTTTGGTTGTAGCTTGCAACCTATCTCCATAACAAGAATCCAAAGGCCTATAACAACAAACCCATCCTGGAGTTAGCTATGGAAACGGTCAGTGCTGTGGTCAGCTGGGCAAACGATATCCTGTGGAGTTATCTGCTGATCTTTTTACTCTGTGGTACCGGTATTTTCTTCACGATAAAACTGCGATTTATCCAGTTGCGGCTCTTTAAACGAAGTTGTAAATACGCCCTGTTTGGCATCAATAAAGGGGCCAAGGCTGATCACAAGGGAATGAGCTCGTTCCAGTCGCTGGCCACTGCCATTGCCGCGCAGGTGGGAACCGGCAACCTGGCCGGGGCAGCCACCGCTATCGCTGCCGGCGGGCCCGGTGCGGTGTTCTGGATGTGGATTACGGCTTTTTTTGGCATGAGCACAATCTTCGCCGAGGCAACCCTGGCCCAGGTCTATAAAGAAGACGTCAATGGTCAGGTGCGGGGCGGGCCAGCGTACTACTTAAGCAAAGGTGTCGGCAGTAAGGGGATGGCAATATTTTTTGCTATCTCCATCATTATTGCCCTGGGCTTTATCGGGAGCATGGTTCAGGCCAACTCCATCGGTGTGGCATTTAACAACTCTTTCGGTGTGCCTTCATTGGCTGTGGGGGTAGTTCTGGCCATCGTTGCCGGTGCCATCTTCATGGGCGGCGTAAAAACCATCGCCTCGTTCACCTCCAAGTGTGTCCCGATTATGGCGCTGATCTACATCCTTGGTTGCCTGTACGTGGTGTTTAATAATCTTGATGCGGCTGCCAACTGTTTTGCCCTGATTTTTGCCGGTGCGTTCAGCCCGGAAGCGGCCACCGGTGGTCTGCTTGGTGCTGGTGTCAAAGAGGCGATCCGGTTTGGCGTTGCCCGTGGACTGTTCTCCAATGAAGCCGGTATGGGTTCTACGCCGCATGCACACGCCATTGCCAAGGTCGATCACTGTGCCCAGCAGGGTGTGGTGGCTATGTTCGGGGTGTTCTTTGACACCTTTATTATCCTGACGCTGACAGCTGTGGTTATTCTTATGCAGCCACTGACTCAGACATTTGGCGGCGCCACGGGTATTGAGCTGACTCAGGCGGCGTTCCAATACTCTATGGGTTCTGTTGCCGGAGTATTTATTGCCATTGCACTGCTGTTCTTTGCCTTTTCGACCATCGTCGGCTGGTACTTCTTTGGTGAGGCCAATATTCGCTACCTGTTCCGCGACCTGAATACTGACAAGGCCGTGAAGGTCTACTCCGTGCTGGTGATGGCATTTATTGTGCTCGGTTGTACCTTGAAGGTGGAGTTGGTCTGGGCGCTGGCTGATCTTTTTAACGGTATTATGGTGCTGCCAAACCTGGTGGGTGTGCTGTTGTTGAGCAAGGTGGTAATGAGCCGGCTGAAGGATTTTGAGGATAATTTTATTCCTAAAGAAGACCAGAAGGGCGCTGGCCAGATCCCGACAGCACAGAACTGATGACCGCAAAAAAATAATCCCTGGCGGGTGTGGGCATACCCGCCAGCAGGTGGCATGTACCCTTTGCAGCAAAGAGTGGTTCCTGCTGTTGATACGTTCATTTATATAGTGTTTAACATTCTGTTTTTTTTGGCATAAATCAATCCCAACAACTACGCTGACCTGCCAATACTTTATCCCTGCTTTTTCTGGTCCATCAACTATTCCCCTTACAACGACATTCAAAGCTCAGGTTGCTTAGTAATGATAAACGCATCTCATCCGATTAACACCACATCTCTTATTCCAAACACACCCATCAATAACTCATTCCAATCTTCAACTCCGGTGTTCGCTTTTGATCGCCGATTTGCCAGCCTGGATATCAACGAACCCTATTTTGGCCCGGGCAAAATTGAGCAACATTTCATCTCAGACCTTGAAACTCTTGATGATCATAAGTTTTGCCAGCAATACCTGCACCTCGATCCTGATAAAAAGAAGAGCATCTGCGATCGCACTATTCAGTGGTTAAAAGACGTGCTACTACCAGCAAAGCCAGACAAAGACAATCAGGACCCTCTCCCCAACAGCGAGCCCTATGCCTCGCCATCATCTACCTTGCGCTGCAAACATGAGATCAGCGCAGAAGGAAAACCCAAGGTATTTGCTGACTACCATACCAACAAAGTAATCCACTCGTTAAGTATCGACATTAACTGCTGGTACAAATCCCACAAGATGAAGCATGAGCATGTTGTTAATAATGGCTTTGAGTTAAAAGACCGCTATGGTTCTGACCCTTGCTCCGTTGAGAAAGGGCACCCGGGTTTCGGTACCTATGCAAGACCATTGGTAGGCGGCGCCCATCTCAACAATCAGCACTATTATGAATGGCAAGTCCTCACTGCCAGAATTGCTGATCTGGATGGTTTTTTGGTTGAGTGGGGTTTTTTGGGGTTAGGTTCTGCTGACCGGGCGATGATTGCTCTCAAGTCTGTGCTGGAAAAATTTAATAATGGTGATGAGTTTGCTGTTGTACCTGTGTGGATTCCCCAGTGGACCCAGAAAGCATCCACAAGACTCACAGACACTGAGAAAGAAAAGGGTTTCAAGGCCCAGCTGGAGGCAATGACGTCCCGCTATTACCAGGATACCTACTGTACACACTACCAGGGCAACCCACTGCTGTTTGTGTTGAACTTCTGGGGAAGAGTCCACTCAGACCTCACTTTCACTAAGTACGAGTTACAGCAATTTTTCAAAAAACATCCGGACCTGGCCCATTACCGGCTCGCCTATGCCATGACCGGCGCTGAAGGCTGGCATACAGCAACGGTTAACCAGGTAATCAGTAACTACCCGTGGGTCACTCCGAGGGGTAGACCGGCACAATACAGCTACAACCCATTCATTAGCGATAACTTTGTCCGTTACGGCGACCATGATGATGTTCGCCGTCACGTCAGTGAATTGGTTAAAGACTACCATAGCAATACCTACCACCTGCCCATCAGGAGCTTCTCAGTTTCTCCGGGTGTTGATACCCGCGGAGCACCATGGAGCCCCTGTGACTCTTATTTGCCAGAAGTTGAAAACGGCCAGAACACGTATCAATTAACCTGGGATGAGGTACGCAAGCAGAAACCGGATCTGGTTGTGGTGGAGACATTCAACGATTTCAGTGAACAGACTCACATCGAGCCCACTGATCTGGACCAGGG
>JAQFVO010000402.1 GCA_027942505.1 Endozoicomonas sp.
CTGAGGGGTTTAACAAAAACTGTTGCCGGAAACAGTCTATAGCAGCGGAACTATTACTGGACAGGCCGAGTGAAGGCTGTGCCAGCCAGAGGGAAAAATCAGAACTAACGTATGAGGAAGTATCCGGGGGAAGCTCTTTCTTCCCGGCAACCGATGGCTCAATAAAGTCAATTTCGCACCGGTCGGCGATATCTTTCAGAACCGGAAACACAAAACCCATATCCACCGAGACCATCAGTCGAAGCCCTAATTCCAGATAGAAGCTGCGCAGGTTATTTTCCCAACACCTAAATATGCTTTCAGACTCCACGTAGACGGCTCTTAACGGAAGACAGAGCACTGATCCTGTAGCACTGTTGTCATTGATCAGTTCATTCAAGGTCTTGCCGTTTTGGGCAAAGAAATCAGGGTTATTCAGGTTGTGATTGTATTGCTCAACGGTAATACGCACCAGACTCGGTCGGGCCATGAAACTTGCAACGATGTGATGAACGCTCTGTGCCAATGATCGGGCAAACCGGCTCGACTGTGTCGATAAATAGTGTCTTGGACAAAGGGTAAACCTCAGATCTGAATCGTATTCTGCGCTGACAAAAAGACCGGATGATCGCACATTGGGCACTGTCAAATGGGGTAATGTGTCACCGTCGACCATGATAGATGGGACCCGTTGCTGATCCTCCGGCAAACCTGGTATCGCTTCCAGAATCAAGCGCAGAGGCGATGCCACCTTATGACTCGTCGCAGGCAGGAAGAGGGAGCTGAGAAAAAAGTTATCGCTGACGGTTACTTCTGTGAGGTGTGGGTTCCGGCTGGTCGTGAACGCATAGTCGGGCAGGAAATAGAAAATCAGGTCGTGATAAAAATCGGCCATTATGGCCTTTGCCCAGATCGCATCGTCGGTACCCGCGTGTCTGTTCAGCTGTTCAAAGAGTTTTATTGTTGCGGAAATTTGTGGATATTTCTTATCAAGAAAAGCCAGGATATCGTCCAGCAACAGGATTTCAATCCCTTCTTGCAATAGCCGTTCACGCAGTGATTGGCCCATGCTGAAATAATTGCGTAGCCCTTTATCGTGATGATCATCAACCACTAGCTTAGTGATGCCCCGTCTTGTTAACGGTATGGAGAGACTGTAGTTAAGCGCGTGATCAAGTAATTGTATAGCGTGAATAGAGGGGCCAGCGAGCAGACGATAGTTCTCCACCTCAGGATTAATCCTTACTCTTGTCTTGCCTGCTTCGGCGTGTGCGCGAG
>JAQFVO010000430.1 GCA_027942505.1 Endozoicomonas sp.
ATCAGGTCTTCGGGAGTATCTTCATCAAAACTCACTACCCAGTCGACCGCCTCCAGGCCCGCCAGAACCGCCATACGACGATCCACCGGATTAATTGGACGTCCCTCGCCTTTTAGTCGGGTGACTGAGGCATCACCATTGATGGCCAGCACCAACCGGTCGCCCTGCCTGCGGGCATCCTCAAGGTAACCGACATGGCCGGCATGGAGGATATCAAAGCAGCCGTTGGTAAAGACGATTTTTTCACCGTGCGCCCTGGCATCGGCAACGGCCAGCAGTAACTGTTCCCTGGTAACAGCACCGCGCTCAGCCCCCAGTTGACGGTTCACTTCCCGGCGCAGTTCAGGCATGGAGACGCTGGCCGTACCCAGCTTGGCCACGACAATACCCGCGGCAATATTAGCCAGTGCCGCCGCCTCAGGTAATGGGGTACCGGCAGCCAGAGCTGCGGCCAGCACCGAAATAACGGTGTCGCCGGCACCGGTCACATCGAACACTTCCCTGGCCCTGGCCGGAAAATGCGCCTCCGGCTCACCAGGGCAGAGCAGGGTCATACCGTGCTCGCTGCGCGTAATCAGCAACGCACCGAGTTCCAGCTCGGTCATCAACGCCTGCCCTTTTTGCACCAACTCTGTCTCATTGCGACAGGGGCCAACAACGGCTTCAAACTCTTTCAGGTTGGGCGTGATGACCGAAGCGCCACGATAACGGTCAAAAAAGCTCCCCTTAGGGTCAACCAGAACGGGAATATTGTGGGTGCGCGCCGTCAAAATCAATTGCTGACAGCCTTGCAGCGTACCCTTGTTGTAATCCGACAAGACCAGGGCACCAACGTTTTTCATCAGCTCGACGGCTTTTTCTTCAATCACGTCCGGACTCAGACCGACAAATTCATCTTCATGATCGAGGCGGATCAACTGCTGATTCTGGGAGATAACCCGCAACTTGGTGATGGTGGGTACACCGGGCAGCCTGGCAAAATCACAGTAGATACCCACTGACTCCAGACGGGTTTGCAGTGCATCAGCTGCCTCGTCGTCGCCGGTTGCCCCAATGACCCACGCTGGTGCACCGAGCGAGGCGATATTGAGAGCCACGTTACCGGCACCACCCGGGCGATCTTCTATCTGCCCTACTTTGACCACAGGCACCGGGGCTTCGGGTGAAATCCGCGTCGTGGCACCATGCCAATAGCGATCGAGCATGATATCGCCAATGACCAGAACTTTGGCCAGATCAAAACGGGGAATAGTGAGTTTCATTGATGGTGTCCATTGAGCATAACAAGGCCATTTACACAGTTACCGTCGTTTGATTGACGGTTATTATGCAAAAAAACATCAGGGCAATTAAGCCACATTGAGGCCCTTTTCTGCTACAAAAACACCGGTATGACAAGAGAAAATTTTATAATATTTATTATTTGTCGTTTAAATATTATCAGTATTCAGCACACTGTTCGAAACAGACTAAAGAGTAGTTTTTTAATAACCTCCCTATTGTTGTTAACCCATCGACGGCTATATATGGGGTTCAGCCCGAACACTGTCCGGGGCTGAAAAAAGGTAACTGGTTACGGGACAACGCCTCAGCAGCTATAACGCTGCGCAGTCAGTCGGGCGATCTCGGCGATGACTGCCACGGACTTCATGGCAGACTCCACCACCAGGTACTCGTAGATACCGTGAAAGTTATGGCCGCCGGTGAAAATATTGGGTGTTGGCAGACCCATGAAAGAGAGCCGTGCACCATCGGTGCCGCCGCGAATCGGCTTTTCGATGGGTGTTACCTGACAGTTGTGCATTGCCTGTCGGGCAATATCCATTACGTGCGGAACTTTGATGATCTCGTCGTACATATTGGCGTAGCGATCTTTGATCTGCACCACCACCCGCTCCTCACCGAGCTGCTCATTAAGCGTGCGGGCAATGTTCAGCATCAACGCCTTGCGCTGTTCGAACAGGGTGCGATCGTGGTCGCGGATCAGATACTGCAACGTTGCCGTGGTTGCATCGCCCCTCATATGGTGCAGATGGAAGAAACCTTCATGTCCCTCGGTCTTTTCCGGTACGTCACTGGCAGGCAGCTCGTTGGCAAAGTGTCGGGCGATGTGGCTGGCGTTGATCATCAGACCTTTGGCCGTACCCGGGTGAACGTTACGCCCATGCACGGTGATCGTGGCATTGGCCGCATTGAAGCTTTCGCACTCCAACTCACCCTCTTCACCGCCATCAACGGTGTAGGCCCATTGCGCACCAAAGGCGGGCACATCAAAATGGTCAGCACCACGGCCAATCTCTTCGTCCGGGGTGAAGCCAATGCAGATATCGCCGTGATGAATCTCCGGATTAGCCTGCAAATAGCCGACAGCGGTCATTATGGCGGCAATACCGGCTTTATTGTCGGCACCGAGTAAAGTCGTCCCGTCGGTGGTGATCAGGGTTTTACCCAGATAGCTGTTCAGCTTGGGAAACTCCTCCGGGGAGAGATGAATACCCTGTTCAGCATTGAGCACAATGGGCTCGCCGTTATAATTTTCAATCACCTGTGGTTTAACGTTGGCACCGGCAGCGTCCGGGGCGGTGTCCATATGGGCAATAAACCCAATGGCAGGTACCGGATAATCGACATTGGCCGGCAGTACGGCAGTAACATAACCATTGTCGTCACAGTTGACTCTGGCCAGCCCCATGGCATTGAGCTCGTCACGCAGCAGATGTGCCAGGTTGAGCTGGGTGCTGGTACTCGGCACCGTTTCGCTACTTTCGTTGGACTGGGTATCAATGGCCACGTAGCGTAAAAAACGCTGTAAATACTCTTCTTGCACTGTTTTTTCCTGATTAACTATTCAGTCCATAAGAAATCGAATGCGGGTATGCACTGAATTATTCAATGCGTCCTGTTGAAGGGCGTATTTTCAAACAGAACTTGCAGGAATTAACTGATGCAGAACAAAAAAATAAAACAAAAGAAGGGGACCACAAAGAAGAAGTTTTCTTTTCCTTCGTGTACTTTGTGCCTTTGTAGTTCCCTTCTTTTCAGGGCCTTTTGCGACAAGGTCCTTCCGGGAAACGGATGACAGGGAGAGGGGGATGACCTCTCTCACCGCTGTCCAGGGATTGTTCGGAATCCACTTGGCAGGGATAGCCATCTGTCCGGGCATACTCCACCCTGTGGCGTGGATCCCGTACAGTCCATGTGCGGGATAACAGAGAGAGGGGCCTCTTTCACCGTTGTGTACAGGGATTGCGCAGCCCCCATCTGGCTCGGTTTACCTCACTGTTCCAGTATTTGTGACCAAGAGACAGCCTTATCGGCCCGGGCCGCGGACAAAAAAGGAAAAAAAAGACACCCAGTTTTCTCATCGAGATTTTGTGGATGTCCTATTTTGACCTCGGATCTATCAGCGTGTTATGTACGCACAAAACTAACTCGCCCTCAAATGAACATAAATTGATGATTGATCATCTTCCAGCGCCTGAATTCCTCTGTGAAAGTCTTGCTGATACCTACGAAAATTGCTGTCAGGATTGTTGACCGGATCCATAACCAGGCACTCTTTCAAGCAACCGCTGAGACTGGTAGACCGAAAGGTGATGTCACTGAGTCTGGCGAATGGATCCCGGCCATCTGGTGTATAAGAAACCAGCAGATCAAGTTTGAAACGGCTCTGCCATCTGAATCGAGTATGCTGTAATGCTGACTCATCTTCTTCGGCGTCAACTGACGTATTCCGGTCACAATTATCCTCACCGGCACTACTGCCCGGACCTGCTCCATCTAACGTTGGCAGCAAGTCTATGCTCCTTCTGGGAAAGTTTATACAGGTCAGCCGTTCATCCCGTAACTCCTGAGGATCAGGAAACATCCAGCACCTTACTTTGCCAAAGGTGAGCGTGTAGGACAACAAACTAAAGGCGTTACCCCAAAATGTAATGTAACTGAGCGGGACTCCCGGGCTCAGCATGATGGCAGGGCCTTCCGTCTGGGCATAGCGATCATCAATGGCCATAAGATGCTCAGGCAACTGAGGGTTTGCAGGGTATCCGGTCAGATAATTCGATAACGTCATGACTTTTTGCCGCAAAGAAGACTTAATTTGCCCCAGATAAAACAGAGGTTGAACGGCGAAACCAATAATTGCCGACAAAGCATTCCTGTAAGCTTTATCACAACGCAGTGATATCATGGCTATCCTCTTGTCAGTTACTACGCTCATTAAGCTACCTTCCTCTGGCAGAACGGCCATGCTGGCGTGCTGGGGCCGTGCACAAACAGATGGGCAATATTTAAATGCAAGACTCACAAGAACAGGGTACTGACAATCAGCAACATGAAAAATCATTGGTGCACTGATTAATGGCTCCGGGCGGTACAGGTCTTTAATGGTAATCTTGTGCACATAAGAGTGAGTCGCGTCATCCCAATGAGAGAGAATCCTGCTGGCTGGCGCTTGACAGATGGGACACTCAAGATCAAAACCAATAGTGGCATCAACACAATCCTCGAAGCACTCTTTGTGAAATAGGTGTTGACACGCAGCCGGCTTGACTAACCTCTGTGAGAGTGTGGTTGATTTCAAACAGATCACGCAACTGGACTCTGCCGCATCAATGACCTGACCGATAACTGCCATGGCGCTGTCAGCTGGACCAGCAACCCCGGGCGCACGGGTTGCAGAGCTTTCCAGCCCGGCTACTGAGGGAGGGTATGCTTGATGTGGATGTGATAGATGAACCAAAGTCAAAACCTTCATTTTTTTTGAATTTTAAGGTGGAACTCTGGCATTCCTGCCGATTAATAGCCTTGACACTAAGCTCTGCGACGATGCAACAGGCACTCCACACAGAGATAATGAAACGCAATATAAAACTGATTTTTAGGCAAACAGGGAGTTAAAAAGTTCAAAGTTTGCAAAAAAGTTTTCCAGCCGGTCCATCAAGGAAAAATGAAAAAAAGACACCCATTTTTTTCATCAAGATTTATGGATGTTGTATGTTGACCTTTCTCATCCAGATTTTATGGATTTCCTGTTTTGCGACGACAACCTCCCTCCTTTCTCAAGCTGCCACTTTCTGGTTAGCCTCCCAGACTTCTGTCTGTTTGGTTTTTTGGTCCTGGATCATTAACTGGCTATGACCCTGGTTCAGGCTGTATTTGGAGAGCCGATCAACGGTTATCTGAAACAGCTTCTTGCATTGAGTGGCACTGGTTTCTGTTGTCAGTTCTGGCAGCGAAATCACGTCTGTAGTTAAACAAGGCCGTTTGGATTGATACGTTGCGGTGTTTAGGAGTGAACTTAGCCGGGCGGTTTCCGCTTCAGCAGTGACCTTATGCCCTGCCATAAAACGTAAGGTCTGACCAGAAGGTGGCTGCTCAATGGGCAAGAAGCACCACCGCTCTGTGTGCCTGAACGCAATAACATAGTTGACCCTGCAAAAAACCTGATTGAATCGGTCAATCTAGATCATACCAACAGACTTTCAACTGACTATACAGTCAAATCGGTCGAACAATCTCCGCCGGCTCATCCTGAAACTGCATTTTGTGTAATTTAGCGTAGTGCTTACCC
>JAQFVO010000447.1 GCA_027942505.1 Endozoicomonas sp.
CCGTTTCCTATCTTCTTGTGGCTCAACCTCGTGATTTTCTTGGTCAAAGCGTCGTTCCAAGGGAACCACACCCATTCCAGATAATCCCGGGTGCGACGAATAATATGGCGGATATAAGGATTAAACTGACGACCATAGTCGGGCAATATTCGCCTCAGTCTGGTTTTATCCGGTCCTCGAAGTTCATTGTAACTGTCGCCACTGGCAACATAATCCCCCGGCTCCATTTGCAGACGCCTGCGAAGATCCCTGAATGCACGGTTATCCTCAGCCTGGGGCAGAGGGTTACGCACCCAACTCCAGGCCAATGCTTCTTCGGCAGGAATTTCACTTTCGCCCATGACCACAGGTACGGTTCGATCCGCCTGTCGCCAAAGACTCCACGGGTCACCCAGCACCTGGTCACTGCCCAAACCAAGAATACTCAGTAGGTCAAACGCTTCAATGGGATGCAACTGAACCGGCGTCGCCGTTGCCAGCAACATGCTTTTGGTTTTCTGACTAATGGCCTGCAAAAATCGCATCAAATTATTGGGGTCGGCTCTTTCTTCAAGACAGTTCTCACCAATTTTCTTCCGTCTTGATCGGTGCGCCTCATCCACAATGACACACTCGTAATTGCCAGCCAGCAGATAATCTTTCACCTCTGAGCCAGAGGTAATCAGTCCCTGGGAAACAATGCCAAAACGTCTCGGGCACTTCAGAATGCTTTCCGGCCCGGTGGCAGGCCAGAGAATGCCCTGCTCATCCAGCCACTGCTTGCCGGTCCAGATGGCTGATGGCAGATCCAGCAATTCCATCAACTCGTCCTGCCACTGCAACGTCAGCGGTTTAGGTGCAATCACCAGCACAGGCTTATTGCCCTGCAATGCCATCAACATACCGGCCAGCGCCAGCTGAACGGTTTTCCCCAACCCCACCTGATCCGCAAGAATAAACCGTGCACCGCCTTTCAGATGATCGTCATAAGCACGTTTTACAAAGTACTTTTGATGGGGCCATAATCCCAGCTCCTTACGATACACCGAGGTTTCAACAATCGCCGCAGCCGGGTTGCCATCGCACTGTGTCTGCCAGGTATGCCGGTCAACTTCTACCCGTTCCGCTATCCGCTTAATATCGCTAATCACAAAATCAGACAGCGGCTGAGCCAGATGGTGGTTCCACAGCGCATTGAACTCATTCTGAACCCACTCGATGCCTTCCGGTGAACGATCTTCCCAAACCATTTCATAGTTGAGTTTCCAGGCTGTCAGGCTCTCATTGGTACTGCCCATAAAACTGGTTTGAGTGCCATCGGCCAAGGTAATCACGCCCGCTTTACCATGGATCAGGCCAAACACATTATCTGGCAGAACCCGGACCTCCATTTTTCCGGTAGACAGAAACTCGTAGAGCTTTTTGAAACGATCCCGGCTGGTTTGTGGAAAATGCTCAGGCTCCGCCGCACACCAGTTGCGCCGCATCGCCTGCTGAGCTGCTTTAGCCGTGATCACATCTTCAGCCAGCAGCTCAGAGTTGCAGATAATCCGAACCTTACCCGTCATGCTGTCCAACGCTTCTCCGGCCACTTCAAAAATACTGGAACGGAAAAATCCGGCAATACGATCATAGGATTGCGCCCCCCACAAGCCGGTTAGCAATGAAAGAGGAGTCCAGTGGTTGCTGGCGGGAAGAATAACGGTGGATCACATGTACCTCATTAACAATGGGTTGAGTGGCGGGTTCATGGACAGTATTGTAAAGCCAGACGCATCACAACATCCCGGAGGACAGACGGGTAAAGCACACCGGCATCATAAACTGCCGTAAACCGGGAAACATTGAGAATATCTGCTGCTTCTTCGACGGTAAGCAATGCCAGTTTATCTTTGATCGTCATGCCAGGGAAATTCTTAAAATGGCCAGGTTATGAGTTCCACCAGTTAGGCCGTGGCTCAGGCTCATGTTGAAAAATATGCCGCAGCAGGCCAACCACATCAAAGGATTGTTTTCCGTCAATATGGGTTTGTAAATCCCCATCAACCTTGCCCCAGAGAGGGTCAAGTACGACATCAATACCATGAGTCCTTGCCAGCTTGGCCACCGGGACAAAGTCGGCATCACTGGCCATCAATACAATGGTGTCAGCATAGCGGTTCAGGGTTAGCGTGGTGATATCAACCCCAATACGGGTATCCACCCCTTTTTGTTGCACACTGAAATAAAAATCATCATTACCCAGATCAGAAAACTGCTTTTCCTGTGAGAGCAAATCTTTCAACACTCTATCTTTGATTTGCCACTGCCCAGAATTAGACAGCTTTCCCATACGCAGTGCCAATTTACGAGAGCTTTTTAATTTTTCATGCAGCTCAGTTTGAAAGAGATAATCCGGCTCAAGCTTGCAATTCTTGGTGCCCGGTGTGCGGTGCCCCGGATTCGGTAGTGGGAATCTAAGCTGCTTATCCAGCGGTGGAGCATCGTAGTAATAGATTCGGTAAAGCTCATCCCGTTTCAGTGCTTCTTTATGCTTTTTTACCAGATGGTAAATAATGGTAACGACGTGCTCTGGTTTAAGTTCGAGGTGTGGAAAATACTTTCGATGGAAGAAACGGACACGGCGAATAAAGTAACCACCATCAATAAAGAAGGCTATTTTGTGTTTGTGCATACATCCCCTGAAACGCAAAAAGCCTGTAACCGTGGCCATTCGCTAACTATATGAATGGGCACTGTTACAGGCCTAGTGCTTAAGATATAGCAGCCGGGGCTGAAAATGCAAGTTTACGTGACTTTCAGCCCGGCCCAATCTACAACTTTCTCCTCTGCTGTTATCAACCGTTGGTATTTTCCAGCGCTCCGGCCAGGGTGCTGGCGGCTTCGGCGTCGGTTTCCCAGTGCTCCATATGGTCGATATGGGCGAGGCGGCTGAGCTAAGTACGGGACAAAACATTAAGCAAATCTAAAAAAGTAATTTGATCGTTTTTTGAACAGCTGTTTTTGAG
>JAQFVO010000808.1 GCA_027942505.1 Endozoicomonas sp.
ACTATATTGCCGGCAACTTTGGCTAATCGCATCCGGTCAGCACAGTGACCAACACTGTGCTGGCTCTAAAGGCAAGCAGGGTTCCGTTGCCCGCAAAAGCACAGGTTGTCCAGGTTTTCGGGTAACTGACGGTGGCAGTTATTTAAAGACAGTCCCCTCAGTGCAGGGAAGTGCTATACCAGCATTCCACTCTGGCAATGCTGGCTCACTCCAGCCGGACTCGTGTTTTTCCCGGACAGGAACTCCCTCTTGCGCCAGCAGATCGGTCAGGTCCCTGATATATCTCGTCGCCAGAGTCAATATCTGTACTTGACTGAGCCTTCTCTTCTGGTACGGAAGATACTCTGGGGGAATTCGACCTCTGAGCATTTCAAACGCAAACTCCAACAGCGCAACACGGTTTCGCTCTATCCTGTTTTTTCGATACTTTTTCCGCTTGTCACTGGCACGCTTGGTTCTTGAACACTTACTTTTACCATCTTTATCCACGTCTCTGACTTCCTGACAAGTAGAAGTTGGAGTTACTGATAAATTATGGTCGTGTAGTTCATTATCCACGGCCAGGCCAGGCTGTTGACCAACCTCACAGCAAGGAACAGATAAAGGAAAACGTGACCTCAACTGATTACTTGTTTTATCCTCAGGCGGCAACTCAACCAGTTCCACACCACGGGCCCTATCGAAAAACAACCGGGTACCTGGTTCAGCCGGTTTCACAACCGGGAGAAATCTCACCTGCACAGGCATACTTTTCACCTGCCCGGACACAGTGCTATCAGAGCCAGCGAAACAGGCGGAATCAGAACTTTGAGCACCGATGCCGGCAATAGAGTGTTCGACATGGCTTTGTGAGTGATTTATCAGCTTCAATGGGGACACATGCAACTCCTGAAACCATTTTCATTAACGGGACAACCAGTTCACCATTCGCTGAAAACGAATCCAGCTCGACGATTTGACCACGATGATCAGCAATAATGCTAATAAATCCAGAAATATCTTCCGGCCAATCTAGCAACAAAATTGGCAAGTCGTAGTAAAATCTCAGCCCATTGCCAACACGCATTTCTCCTAAATCATTTTTGCTAACGGGAAAATCAGTTTATTCCCGGCCAAAACCATTTCAGCCTGTCCTTACGACTACGATGGCATGATAACAGTGTCGGTAATGCCAAAAAGCCTGTTGTCTCCGCCAGTGCGGTGGCAAATCTACTGATCCACTGTCGTCTTGACATCTGACAGGCGCTGACGATGGTAGTAACGGTGTTTGTTAACTCAACTGCTTAGGAGTTGTCTTTAAATAATTTCCACATTTCAGGACGCTACCCGCCTCCCGCAAAGGCCAAACCGTTTGTGCTTTTGCGGGCAGCGGGAGGCGGGCAGCGCCCCTGGAAATGTGGAAGTTATTT
>JAQFVO010000459.1 GCA_027942505.1 Endozoicomonas sp.
AGCACCAGCACAGCGGGGTCCTTCGATGATGCCCACCTTAGCAGTGGCCCTTCGCGAAATTCAGTTTGGTGATCCCCGTGGCTTGTTGGGTGATCGACCAGCTTTTGCCCGCCAAATAGTGTTTCTGAGGTTTGGTTAGGCCCAAGCTGAATCAGCTGACAGGTTGGATAACCGGCTCTGGCAGCAACAGCATGCGCTAAAAAGTTCTTGCCGACCCCAGCTTCGCCCTGCAGGAATACAATAGGGTGTTCCTCAACTGCACGGGCCAACAGCACTAGTCGCCGCTCCTGCCGCGCCCGGGTATGTCGCTGCCCGGCAACGAAGGAGTCGGGCAGATCGCGGCAGTGCCCAGGTAACAGATCCTTGTACTCCGTCCGGTTTGAACCTGAGTATTCTCCTTTTGGCCAACCACAGTAGAATAATTGTGAAAATGCTTGCCAGAGGCTTTCCTCTCTGCCCGGTTTCAATGGAAAAAAACAAGCGGCCAGTATTTCCCCGATCTGTTGTGCTTTCTGTTGATCTGTCTGATCCGCCATAAGAACAGAGGAAATCTCGCTCTCTAGCGTCTCTACCGTTTTGCTGATGATGGTATTTGCCCTGAGTGAAGGCCGGTGAGCAATCAGTATATCTCTCAGGGTTGAGCGCACGTTCCCGTCATAAAAGCATTTTTGCCCGACCTTCCGACGTTTGACTTTTAGTAACCGTGCCAGGAACCGCTGTCGTCCTGAAGGGGCTGCACCGACTAAGCAGGTGGCCACCTGTTTCACCGAGTTTTCATCCACGCGTTCCAGTTCTTCGATGTGTTGGTGAACCCTGATCGGACAGTGCCGGGCCAACATCCAGAAATGCGCCCTGATATCGTTCAATCCCGGCTTGGGGTGTTGGGTCAGCCACTGCTCCAGTGCAGACTGGTTGGCACGATTGTCTGCGGGTTGATCGGGATAATAACCGGCAATTTTGGCCTTGATGAAGCTGTAAACCTTTGGATCACCCCGGTATGCTTTGGCCAACAGCAC
>JAQFVO010000487.1 GCA_027942505.1 Endozoicomonas sp.
AACCAGAACCCCAAGGCCAAAACGACCCCGGCTCCCACTTCTGTTGGTCCAACAAACAGTACCACCCCCGCTCAGGCGGTCAACGCTACGGCACCAGCAATGGTTAGCTCCCCCCTTGCCGACGCCTCAGCACTAGTACCTCAAAATACCACTGATATTGAGACCAGCAACAACATCACCCAAATAGACGCTTTGCTTTCCCGGGCAGGTGTTGCTGACGATGTGGTGTCGCAACTGGCCATTATGAATGGTGACGAGGTTCTGAACATTATTAGCCTGGACAAGCGGGTTAAACAAATGCTGTTCGATAGCGATAATGACACAATTCTGAACTATCCAATGATTGGGCCCAAAACCATTGAAGAACGACATACATGGTTTTGGAGAGACTTATCTAGCACAGGCGTCAAAAATACAGGCTCTCTGATGTTACCTGTAGTTACCGCATTATCGGCATTAAAGAGATATATTCTGTAACCGCTCTGGCCTGTATTCCTGAACCGTTTTTTTCGGGCACGGCAGCAGGTCAAACCACAGAAATGATTGCCAACTGTTGATTATGGCGATCCATCGCAAGCCCAGATGGGGAGGGAAAAAACAATGGGGCACCCATAAACCTCTCAACTGAGAAAAGTGGATGCTCTTTTTTCTCCCTTCTGTGCCATATTCATTGGACAAGTTTTTTTGACTGTTTTTCTGGCTCATGTACACCTAAAAAATGAGGCTTTCTTTTACCATGTTAAAGGGTGCAAAGCATTGGCCCACATCAATAATCAGTAAAGTGACTATCTCCCATCCTCTTTTACTCCCGCTCCCCACTTATTTTTGAGCCACCTTGCCAATACCCGACTACCGTCTTCCACCTTACAAGCGTACAATGGCCTACTTCCTGAAACCCTTCCTCAGAGCTACCTGGCCCTCTGCTCCCCTGCGTCATTAAAAGACAAAGGTACAAGCTACGGGCGGTAGCGTGAGCTTTACTTCCTTGCTGAAAAGACCTCATGGCGATTAAAAAATCTGAACTGTACTCATCTCTCTGGGCCAGCTGCGACGAGCTGCGGGGCGGGATGGATGCCAGCCAGTACAAAGACTATGT
>JAQFVO010000510.1 GCA_027942505.1 Endozoicomonas sp.
AGATGGCATAATGCCACAGCTTAGTGAGTTGCATTTGTGATCAGCTGAATGTACTTGCGAAGTTTTTGTCAGGAGTCGTTTATAGAAACAGAAATTTTTATCCTCAATTTCTCGCAATCCTCGCTACAGGCGCTATTCGCAGACAGTCACCTGGACTGCGACCGTGATCGGCTGCGACGCACTTTTAGTATCTTGACAAACTGCGATTTGGTGACGAAAACTCATGGATATTTTCCGTTCAGGCAGACCTAATGAATCTACAATTTCCCTTATAACTGAAAAGAACTCTCCCTCTGTGCAACGAGTACTACTTGAGTATGAACCTGAGCGTGCCGGCAACTACCAGGACGTTTTGGAAAGAATCAGTTTTGAGAACAGACCAGCTTTCAGCGCTCTTGCATTCACGTTATCAACCGGCTGGGCATCACTCTTTCAGGCTTTTTCGTGGGGTTATTTCGGTTGCATCAAAGTCTCAACCCTCGTTGGCGGCTTTGCCGGCGGGATTTTAGGTGGTGCCTGTGGCTTCCTCAAAGCCGGGCAACTGAGGTTGGCTGGCGAGGAGAGTCAGTCATTTACAAAAAACATCCGCGATTATGCAATACGCGGCAAATCTGTTGGCACGGTATATTCATTCTATTTGTCGGTGTTGCCTGCCATATGCCTGGGCATTAAAGTAACACTAGTGGCTATGCCCGTGCTTAATATTACGGTTCCATTGTCCACGGCCCTTGCCGCACTGTCCGGCGTTGAATTTGCCTACCGTGGAAACAGGTCAATTGGCTACCGGCTTATTGACAAGGTATTCGAATACACCCTGCCATCGAAATACATCCCGAAATTGGAAAAAGACATTCAAATGGCTGATCGGGAGCGTGAAGTACCTTTGTACCCCAATCTGAAGACTACAGACATGACACCAGGTCTTCAGCATCCACTGCCACGAAGTGCAGTCCTGTGTGTAAGCCCAGCTGAGTCACACGAGAAGGGAATAACAGAGCAAGAAAATTACCACGTTTACGACTATGAAGCGCTCAGGTCTGCCTTCCTGAATGATGAAAATTTCGTATTTCCCCACAATGGGGAGCCGGTTAACTGGGGCTTAGTGTTTCGAATGCCCAATCACAATTTACAGTGAGGCTGCCGGCTTTGTGCCATCCGCTGCCCTAAAAACAGAACGGCTTGTGTGGACAGGAAGTGAAAAGGAAAGCGAAAAGGGCACCCATTTTCTCTGGTTGAGAAGTTTATGGGTGTCCTGTTCTCTTTCAATGAATCAGGCCGCTTCAAGTTGTTGAGCTTTAATTAATTTCTGAAGTCAAACCGTGTCAGTGCATAAAGAGGTGAAGCTGTTTATGAATATTGATAATTCAACGGTAGGGTCCTTTTTCAATCATCTTCGGTCTCATGAAGAATCAACAGGGCATGTTACTGCCATACCGGATCATCAGCGTACTGCTGGTTTTTCTGCAGAATTTCCAGTGGAGCAAAATAGATTTCGCAGACTTGCAGATCGAGCGATATTTGCTGTTGCCCCGTGGCAACATAATATAAATGCATTTTGTTATAGCCTTTTCGCAATGTTCATTGGAGCTGTTTCTGTTAGTGTAATTATGGATATTAGTGTTACTACTCGCCTTATTATTTCAGCGGCTATTGCCTACAGAGGTGCTTTCAGTGTTCCAGAGCTAATGGCTTCAGAGTGGCAGTGTTTCTTCTTAGGTGCAGCCGTCGGTGTGGTTTTATCCACCTTGATCGTATGATGGCATTCTCTTGTGCGCATTCAGGCCATTGGGTTCACTTGGAAAAAAAAGGAAAACAAAAAAGGACACATACTTTTCAAGTTGAAAAAATTATGGTGGCCTATTCCTCTCTGTTTCTGAGGCAATTAGCTAAAAAGGGGAACTTTTTGATAAAAAAAGTATCCAATGGAATGATGCGCAACAGACTATCAGCCCTTCTTTCCAAGCCCGTGATCGTCTGCGACACACTTTTAGTATCTTGGCAAACGTCGATTTGGTGACAAAAACTTATGGTTGATATACGGTCCGGCAGACCTATTGAATCCCTGCTTTCCACTATAACTAAAGCTCACAGCACCCCCTTCCTGGAAGGACTACAGGCCTCTATGCCTTCCCTTGTTGGCAACTACCAGGACGCTGCGCAAAAATTCTACTTTGAAGACAATCCATTATACGGCGCTTTTCTGTTCACATTATCAACCAGCTACGCATCAGCCTTTCAGCCTTTTGTGTGGGGCTCTTTCTGTTGCTTCAAAGTCTCAACCCTTGTTGGCGGTTTTGCTGGCGGGATTCTAGGTGGTGCCTGCGGTCTCCTCAAAGCCAGGCAAATGAGGTTGGCTGGTGAGGAGAGTCAGTCATTCACAAAAACCATCCGCGATTATGCAATACGCGGCAAATCTGTCGGCACGTTATATTCAGGGTTTGTGTCGGTGCTGCCTGCCATATGGCTAGGCATTAAAGTGTCAATACTGGCTGCGCCAGTGCTTGTTATTTCGGTTCCCTTGTGCGCTGCCCTTAGCGCACTGTCCGGCGTTGAATTTGCTTACCGTGGCAAAAGGTCAATTGGCTACCGGATCATTGATAAAGTATTCGAATACACCCTGCCATATAAATACTACGCGGGATTAGTAAAAGACATTCAAATGGCTGAACGGGAGCAAAAAGTACCTTTGTACCCCAGTCTGGAGGTGAGAGACATACCACCGGGACTTCAACATCCGCTGCCACAAAGAGCGGTCCTGTGTGCAAGCTCAGCTGAGTTACACGAGAATGGAATAACAGAGCAAGCAAAGTACCACGTTTACGACTATGATGCGCTCAGGTCTGCCTTCCTGAATGATGAAAATTTCGTATTTCCCCACAATGGAGAGCCGGTTAACTGGGGCTTAGTGTTTCGAATTCCCAATCACAATTTACAGTGAGGCTGCCGGCTTTGTGCCACTCACTGCCCAATAAACAGGACGGCCTGTGTGGGTCAGGAAGCGAAAAGGACACCCATTTTCTAGTTGATAAGTTTTTTGGTGTCCTGCTCTTTTCTTTTCTTCGCTATCAAAAAACGTCTGCACAAGTGACTAACTTCATTCGGGTTGAAACAGCGTGCAGAGCGATCAGATGCAACATTTCAGTAACTGTCGTACAAAGATCTGAAATAATAGCAACGTCGTACTTTTCTGCTGCTTTTGAGATAGCGGTATGGGTGACACAGTTCTGAGTCATCATGCCACACACCAGCAGTTTTTTGCTATTGTGCTCAGACAGAACGGCCTCCAGACTGGTTTGATGAAAGCCATCGGCATAGTGTTTAACCACCACCGGGGCGTCCGGGGCGGCAGCCTTGATATCGGCGACAATATCTGCTCCATGGGTGCCTTCATTAAAGAATGGCGAGAGCCCCTGGGCAGGGTCGGCAATATGCTGGATATGAACCGGCATGATGCCTTTGGATTCAGCCCTGGCCATAGCCGAGAGTATTTTGTCTTTCACTTCCCCGGCACGCCAGAGGGGGTAAGCACCATCAGGAAAATAGTCGTATTGAAGGTCAATAATTAACAGTGCAGTATCGCTCATTACGAATACTCCATAAAGGTGTGTTAACTACAGATAAAATTTAAGCCATTCGGAAGTCTGCTCAATGGCAATGGCGACTTCTGTCGGTTGATCATAAAAACAGAATTGATGCATTGGTGATGCCAGATCGGTATCCACCCAGAAAAGCCGCTTGTTTTTTGCCGCGGCACTGTCGAAATATTTCCGGGTATAGAGCGGTAACACAGCCCCATCGGAGTGTATCATCAACAGGGGAACCGTCAGATTGAGGGCAGAAGGCATTGGGTCAAGGGTCAGCCAATCCTCCCAGCTCATCACTGCAAACTTGTCTGCGCTCCAGTTGGGAACTGCTCCCCGCTCAGGGTTGAGATAATAATCATAGGGCCCGAACATGGCTGCACTGGTATCAATCTTTGAAACACTGGGAATATATTCCACTTCACCAGTCTCAGCATATCGGTGTTTTGCTGCCTGTGCGGCGGCAATTTTGCTGTTAACGCCTTCTTCTCCGCCATAAATCAATTTGACCGCTTCAGCATCCTGCAGCCAGGAGGCCACCGTTGCCACGGCCTTGATGCGAGGGTCTTCAGTGGTGGCCATCAGGGTATACATGGCACCGGCACAGATGCCCAGAGCCCCGATGCGTTCAATGTCTACATCTGCCAGGTGCTGGAGCCAGGTGACCGCATTTTTGATGTCGATCACCTTTTGTTCCGGGTGTTCATAAAAACGCGGTTCACCTTCGCTCTCGCCAAAATTGCTGAAGTCAAAAGCCAGGCAGATCAGGCCATACTCGCAAAGGTGTCGGGCATAAAGACCTGCCATCTGCTCTTTTACTGTTGTCCAGCTGCCGGACACAACAATTGCCGGATATTTCTGATCCGGGGTGTAATCAGGGGGATAATACAGGTTGCCTGCCAGGCGGTTACCGTTACTGTCGAAAGAGACACTGTCCATAACTTCCTCATATCTGTATCTGTTGAAGAAATGACAAATTTCCTTTTTGGCCATGTACGACCAGAGTCATACGGGTGATCTGCCACTGCCCTTGAATCCGTTCAAGTGTATGCAGATAACGGCCATAACAGTCCCAGCCCTCAATGTCCCGGGCAGCATGGCAGGCGTAGACGTGACATTCACTCTCGGCTATATCACCGGCAATATTCACCTCAAAATTACTTACCATATGGTGGGTTGCCACGGAGGCCAGCAGGTTCTGCCAGTTGCCGACAATATCAGAAGACGATATGTCGGCAGCGGGTACGTTGTTAAGGCTAGAGTAATCAACCATAACGGTGTCTGCAAACTGCTCTTTGGCTGTTGTCCACTCTTTGCGATCAATGGCATTGACCATGCGAATAATGGTTTGTTCTACAGTATTCATCAGTTGACGTCTTGAATGTTAACGACCATGGTTTCCCAGTTACGCTGGTTATCCAGGTCATATTGAGCTTTCTGCGCTTCGGCCCAGGCAAAGCGTTTGATGGCGGGAGTTTTGCTGGTGGCTTGATAGAGCCAGTAGGCTTCTGAGCGCAGAGCATCATGGATCGGTTTGTCAATAGACTCATACACTGTTTGCTTGCAGGCATTGATGGATTCGGCAGGCCATTTGGCAATACGGTTTGCCAGTTCATCCACATAAGGGCCGATTTTATCCGGATTCAGTGCTTTGTTGATGGTGCCATAGGCTTGAGCTTCATCAGCATCAAAGTCCCGGGCGCTGAGAATGATTTCCAACGCACGTCCGAGACCCGCCTGACGGGCCATACGGGACGCACCACCGCCGCAGGGTAGAATGCCCATAGCTACTTCCATTTGCATAAACTTCGCTCTACCCCGGGCAGCGAAACGCATATCGCAGGCCAGGGCAAATTCATGGCCACCACCGCGGGCAAAGCCTTCGATTTTGGCAATCGTTGCCTGTGGCAGTTTACTGATGCGCTCACAAACCGCTTGCAGATCAAGCAGTCTGACCTCTTCCCGGGCAACGGCTTCGGTGGACATATCCTGCAAAAAGTTAGTGTCGGCGTGACAGACAAAGATTTCTTCCAGGGTGGATTGAAAGACGACAACCTTTACTGACCGGTCCCGTTCGAGTTTCTGGGCCAGCATATCAAGATCAGCCAGCATGATACGACCCTGGACGTTGACGGGTGGGTAGTCAAAGGTAACCGTCAGGATGGCACCGTTTTGGGCCGCTTTGAACGTGATAAAGCCTTCATCGTAAACCATGGATAACTCCGGGTGAGGATGGGAAAACGGAGGGCAGGGGAACTTCTCACAGGCTAATGTGACCGGTTAAGCCGGTAAGGGACGGGTGGTCTGGGGAGTAGACGACCTTGGTACGAGTTTACTAGCCATCCTATCGTTGTCAAATACCGGCAAGTAGCTTGATCATCAATCCTGATACCACGCTCGGCTAATTCCCTGGGGTGGGAGATCCAATGATTAAAGCAATTTTGATGAATTAAGTGTTTGCACTGGGGTAAGCGAATAATGTTCCATCTGGCGTTATAAAGTTTCCAGCAAGGGGGGGGGCAAGAACGTTTAAACAAACGAAACACGTTGAGCAGAAAACTCTATGGTTGCAAGCATTAGCATAAGTAATCGACATTAACTTCACCTTTGAATACTTTGCGTGATCTTTGAAGTATTGCTCTTCGAATATTTTTAGTATCTTGGTTTTACATGTTAATAACGAAAAAGTTCGAAATTTGTGGCAGGAAAAAGGAAGCCGAAAAATACATCCACTTTTTTAGCTGAGAAATTTAAGAGGGTCCTGTTCTTCATTTGCACATAATGCTCATCTTAACTGAAACGTTCCCGGGGCCAGCCGTGTTACCTGAAGAGTGTGTCCTCAAATTGATTTTTCTCGACTTACCTACTCAAACAGGGGATGCACCCAGTTTTTATCACAGTAAAAAGTCAAAATATTTGTTGCTATGCACTATCTTGGAGGTTTGAACCTGCCGGGATACTATCAATGAATATTCAACTAATAAGCAGACCCTATTCCAGATGCCGTTGCAATAGTCTCGATGGCTATTGTATACAGACCCATCAGATGCAGGAGGAGAGAACTCGCAACAGTGAAAATGCCGTGGTTTATTTTCACCAGAGTGACCGTGGTGAAGATTATAAGCAAGTCACGCTGCCTGAAAAGGTGTCGGCGTTTTTCCTGTCCCGCTGTGGTGGTCACCGGCTCATGCCGCTGGCACAGAACGATCGGCTTTTTATTGTTGATGACAAAGATGCTTTTCCGCCTGGACTGGCAGAGTGCGCCATTGAACTAAGGAAGAGAAACATCTGGGTAGTGCAAAGCCGGTCCAGGGCGAACAGGCAAGCCGTAGCCAGTAAATCCGTACTGAGAGCGTGGCCATACCATGCTCGCCGTGATATACCCTATCGCCCCAAAAAACATTGCAACATTGCCAAAAGCACTCTGCCCAATACCCGGGAGGAACGGCAGGAAACCTTTAAGAACAACGATCTCTCATCATCATTGTGCGCTCTGTTGGCAACCCATCCAGAACAAATTCAACGCTATATCAGCGAGGGCTTCTTTTACTCCGGGCAGTACACCTGTGAGGGATCTGGCCATAGTGTGTCGGTAGAGGGCGAGATGGTAAAACAGACGGAAACGGTCTGTTGCGCTTATTGCCATGATATATTTTTCTTTAATACTCGCAAGATAGAAGAATTAATAGGCTTGCAGCGCAACAGCTTCGAGGGCTGGCAGGAGGCCGAAGCATACCTTAACAGCAAAAAAATGCACGATCGTTACGGCTGCCGCTACATGAAGCTTCCTAAAGCTGACGCCCTGCTGGAGATGAGGGACCAGGCTGGCAGGATCAGGCCTACAGAGTATTATTTTATGGTTGATCCGGTTCTGGAAAGCACAGGCGATGTTGATGAGCTTCAAGAGAGCTGTACTTACACCCGAGTGTTTGTCATGGCCGACATCAGTGAGCAGGAAAGGCGTCAATTGGTCATCTCCCATGATCAGATCATCAAACTCATCCATCAACAACATCTGGATACTCTTTGCACCCGAACCCACGAAAGCATCGCTCCCCTGACAACAGCCCTTCAGAGCTTTGAGCAGAAGTTCCTGGAGTTGTCCGCCAGTTATCAACAAATGTATGACGGCTCAGAACTGAACAGGGCGGTCACCAGTTACCGCCTTAAACTGCAACGGCTGCCTCGGCCCACAACCTGGTTACAACAGGAAATGCTTGATTTTCTGGCAGGTGCTGACGGCGCTCTGCGCGCACTCTATACCACCAGCAAGCAACTGACTCACTTACTTCCGCTGACTAGCAATGCAGGGCTCCTTCCCGTCCTGACACCAAAAATCAGCAAGCTGGTGGCGCAATACCAGCAGGCCATGCAGGCAGTTCACGGCCAGATCAACATTACCAACCTTACGACGCTGGTTCCTTACGAGTTATGGAATGACAGTGCACTTCGTGAGATAGGGGAGGTTGGGAATGAGATTCTTGATTATCTGAACAGGCTGAATATTGATGAGAATGAACTGTATCAGTCATTTATGGCACATCAGCTGAATAACAGCAGTTCTCAGGGTATACATTAAGGAATCAACAAAAAAAGGACACCCACTATTTCAAGTTGAGAAATTTAGGGGTGTCCTATTCTTTTCCTGGTCTTCTGGCATCTGCCGATCTTCGGGCTCCGATCCTTTTTGTATTTCCCAGATCTGAACACCGCTAAAGCGTCGGAAAACGATCAGGTGTTCTGCCGTAGGATGGAAATCGGCAGTCAAGACACCGTTAATTGGAATAATTCCTTTGACAGACCACAATCCGCCGTTATCACGACCCCAGATGCGTATCGACCGACCGGAAACCGCCAATGCGTGAACACCAGACCGACTGAACCGGGCGTAATAGAACCGAGAATCATATTGTTCGCTGCCCCGGACTATCCAGCTTCCCTGCTCATCCTGCTCCCAGATTTTCACTGCCCCATCACGGGTGCCGGTAAACAGATAATTATCGCATGAACTGAGCTCAACGGTGCATAGCTTTAGCGTCATCTGCCCGAGCTCAGGCCACCGCAGTGTGCCCGGGTCGCTTAAATCACCATACAACACCCATTGGTCGGACTTGAGCAACCCCCATAACAGGTGTTGTTTATACCATTTCCACACTAACAGATGATTTCCGCCAGGACTTAAGGTGAGTTCGGAATCTGAGGGTAAAACTATCCGCTGGGATCTGTCTTTCCCCTCAGAATTGAGCTTGATCATTTCAGCAAAACCATCACACTCCTCAGTCGCACGGTTAGCGATCAGCAGCCAACCTGATGCACAGAACTCGACATAATTAATTCGCTGGTCCGTTTCCCATGATAATTTCCAGCAACCCAGACTATCCAACGATAAGACCACCACTTTTTTCTCATACCTGATGACTACATGCTGTTCTGAAGGGGAAAATCCAACCCATTCAACACGGGCACTAATCCTGACACCTTTTGCCAGCGCCATGGGATGCCAAAGTCCCTGATCATCGAAACGCCTGATGCTCTCAATACCGTCGGATCTGGTAGGAACAACCAGATATTTCCCTGACGGACTGACCTTAAACCAATTTGCCGTCTCAATCCGCTGTTGACTGACCAACTGCCAGGTGTCGCCGTCACGCTGGTAGATTTGAATCAGGTCGTGAGAGCCAAAAACGGAAAAATAACGCTGATTGGTGCTAAAACTCCCCCCCGGCTCGTAACCGAAGTAGGGTCGCTCCAGTTTTATTAACTGTTCTGACCACGAGCCCGAATCGTTCTGGCTCAACAGGATCACATCGGGGAGCTGTTGTGAATAAATCAAAAGATTGTTGCTGGTCAGGGCATAATGAAAGCCAACACCAGAAGAAAAGGGATAAAAAAGAAGGTAGGCAAAAACTTCCATGGGATGGTACCGGGAGGTAGACATCATTTCTCTTATGATATGAAAACACACTACAGCAGCCTGATGTTGTGCATTCAAGCATCTGCTCTCCCAGGCAGGCACTCTGTTGACGAAAGGGTGCAGACCATCTTGCACCAGCTGTTGCAGCCATGACCGGGACTGTGAGAACTGTTTCCTGAACTGCTGTGGCAACTGGCTATACCAAAGGGCTTGCGCGTGATCCATCTGAACCACCGCCCGAAATAGTTGGCAGGTGTCATTTACCTGGACTATGTCGTCACAATCAAGGCAGCCGAAAATGTGCGATAGCACCTCCGGGGGTAATCCGGTGATATACCGCTGCAGCCATGATACGGGCGTATTCGTCTGATTTGAATGTATTGGCTTTGAGGAGGCTTCAGCGCCCTGTCCAATTAAGACGTCGACATTTTTTTGTCCCGCCGGCAGCATGCAAGTTGTTCCAATAATCACTGTTACACGTCTATTGATCGAGACATCAAAAAATAGTTCCTCCCTGCATCTGCCCGACTTCAGGCTTGAGACCCCGGCGTATTTCCCAGATCTGAATTTTCTCACCGAACCAGACGAGGATCAGGTGTTCTGCTGTTGGATGAAAACGTGCATTTAAGACGACACCGGTTGTCGGAATGATCCCTTTGACAGACCAGAATCCGCCCTCATCACGACCCCAGATGCGAATCCCTTCATGCCAGCAAGCCGCCAATACGTGAACACCAGACCGACTGAACCGGACGAAATCGACTTCAGAATACAATTGCTCGCTGCCTCTAACCACCCAGCTCCCCTGTTCATCCTGTCCCCAGATTTTCACTGCCCCATACCAGGTGCTGGTGAACAGATAGTTATCGCATGAACTGAACGTAATGGTGTCTGGTTTTAGCATCGTTTCCCTGAGTCCCGGCCACAGCTGTGTTCGCGGGTCATTTAAATAGCCATAAGACACCCACTGGCCGGACTTGCACAACCCCCACAACAGGTATTGTTCATCCCCTACCAGTCGGAACAGAAAGTTTCCGCCAGGACTGAAGGTGAGTTTGGCATTTTGGGAGGAAATGATTTGCTGGGACAGGCATTTCCCCGCAGGGTTGAGTCTGACCATTTCAGTAAAACCATTACAAGTTGTACTCGCACTATATGTGATCAGCAGCCAACTCCCTGACGGACCGAACTTGGCATACTTAACTCCCTGACTCGAACCATTTTTCCATGTCAGGTTCCAGCAACCCTGCCTGGTCAGCGATAAGACCACCACTTTTCTACTATATTTGAGTGCTACATGCCGTTCTGAAGGGGAAAATCGGATGTGCCAAGGCTCATCGCGCCGGCCCAGCATGGTTTCATATGTTGAGTTCCAGCAACCCCGACTATCCAGCGATAAGATCACCAGTTTTTTTTTACACTTGATGGCCAGGTGCTGTTCCGAAGAGGAAAATTTGACCCATGTGATAGGGGTATTAATCCTGATATCCTCTGCCAGCGGCATGGGATTCCAACATTTCCGGTCCTCCTTCAGGTAATTTTCAAAGGTGGTCGGATCCTCTGTTTGCGCCTGGCACAGGGCGCGAGCTGTTTTCCGACCGCTGTCCAACACCTGTTTCATTGCCTCGGGCATAGGCTCGGAGCGCAGGCCCATCAGAGAATTGTCGAAATACCCAATTGCCTGCTGGTCATTCAGCTCCAACAAGGCCTGAAAAAGGTCATGGGTTTCCAGTTGCCTGTTGCTTTCGATCAG
>JAQFVO010000523.1 GCA_027942505.1 Endozoicomonas sp.
AATTCGCTTGATACTGTTATTTCTGATCCTGATGCAGATTCAAAGCAAGCAAAAGACATAAATTCCAAGGATGAATGCCTGAGACGGTTTCTGTCGCCAGGGTGGGCAATGGGCTCGATCTCAATGCTGACAATAAGACCACCTGGATGGCAGAAACAAAATCTGTTGTCGGTGGTCTTAAGAATTTCGGGGTCTCCTTCTGGGTGAAGCTCGATGCGATTGCCGACAAGCGCGTGGTGGCGGCAAAGCAGCACTGGGAGCTGGTTGTCGACGACGGTAGGTTCCGGATGCGTGGTTACAACAACAAGTTCACCGGCTGGGATACCAACGGTATTGCCACGGTATCAGACAGTGACAAGGTGATTGCTGGCCGGTGGTATCACTTCGTGATGGGCATTGACCCAATCTCTGGTGAGGTGACGGTCTGGAAGGATGGCAAACCGCTCGACAGCGCAAGATTACCAAACCCGGGTCTGCCCTCAGGTTGGGATAGTCTGATCGAATACGGGGATAAAGCTATCGCCGGTCAGGTGGACGAAGTTCGTACTTTCTTCAAGAAGGTCACCCAGTCTGATGTCGATGATCTTTATGCTGGCGGTTGGGTAATGCCGGTTTATCCGGGTCAGGGATCGGTGATCCAGCCTCAGGAGGTAACTGTGCAATGGCAGGGTCCGGTTTCTGCTGAGAGTTATGATGTTTACCGTGGGTCTGATCTGGCCGCCATCTTAGCGGCTGGCACAGATTCTGCTGAGTTTGCCGGCAATACCACCCGCTCTGAAATGGCAGTGGCCGCTGTTGAGGGTGACAACTTCTGGCGGGTGGATGTCCGCACAGGCGATGGTACGATCAGGGGGCTTGTGTCCCGCTACATCGTTAACTCCGGGTCTGTGGAGCCAAGACCCGAAAAATAGAAAAAACAGAGAAAAAAACAGGACACCCATCAATTTATCAACCAAAAGATGGATGTCCTTCTTTCACGTCCTTCTTTCACGGAGAGCCTCCTAGACAAAATGGCTTCCGATAGTGGGAAAACCCGATAACCGTGGATTGTTCATCAGAGGCATCCTGGCAGGTAGGGCAGAAGCCAGAAATCCGGCTTCGCTGCCACTCTCATCGGCTTCAAAATCCACTTTAATCTTGTTCCCGTCGCCGACAACGGAACGGCCCAATCCAATAACTTTTGCAGAAGTTTTTGCCTGCTGCACAAACTTTGAGGGAGCGGTGGGGGCTGTACTGTGGTATGGCAATGAGTCTGAGTCGGGGGAATAGGATTTTTCATGGTTCCGGGACTGCATGCGACCATGACGAACTGATTGGAACCATCGTGGAAACGTTGACCGGG
>JAQFVO010000533.1 GCA_027942505.1 Endozoicomonas sp.
CTCAATCTCATCAGCCCAGATCGTCTCATCAATGGTTTCCAGCACCATCGGCACTCCGTCGAACCGTGGATCGGTCATGATGTAGCGAAACACCTCCCAACCAATTTCACCCTTACCAAGGCTGTGATGGCGGTCCTTTTTTGAGCCAAGAGTCCCTTTGGAGTCGTTCAGGTGCATACCCCTGAGATAGTTGAAACCGACAATCTGCTCAAATTCAGCAAAGGTTTTCTGGCAAGCCTCCGGGCTGCGCAGGTCGTAGCCGGCCGCGAAGGTGTGGCAGGTATCGAGACAGACTCCAACCCGGCTTTTGTCCTCAACCTGGTCAATGATCTCGGCAAGATGCTCAAACTGCCACCCCAGGTTACTGCCCTGACCGGCCGTATTTTCTATCACTGCTATAACCCCCTGTGTCTGCTCCAGGGCCAGGTTAATGGACTGGGCAATGCGGGCAAGACAGTCAGATACCCCGATCTGGCGAAGATGGCTGCCCGGGTGAAAGTTAAGCCGGTCAAGCCCAAGTTGCATACACCGGGACATTTCGTCGTTAAAGGCCTGGCGGGACTTTTCCAGCCCTTCCGGTTCCGGGTGGCCAAGGTTGATCAGGTAGCTGTCGTGGGGAAGAATCTGGTGCGGCTGGTAGCCGTAGTTTTCACAGCGCTCTTTGAACAGCTCAATACTTTCTTGTGACAGCGGCTTGCCTTGCCACTGGCGTTGATTTTTGGTGAACAGGGCAAAAGCCGTTGCGCCAAGCTTATGGGCATTTAACGGGGCATTTTCCACACCACCAGCAGCACTGACGTGCGCTCCAATGTATTTCATTGTTTGTCATTTCCTCAAATTGCCTGCAGGCAGTCTCTATTTATTCCACACAACAATCAACCGGGCCAGCAGCAAGACTTTCATGTTGCAAGGGCATGGGAACTTTTTCTGTGCTCACCCTGACTAAGTCGCTGGCCGGAAAATGTGGCTGTTCGGCTTTAAAGAACAGTTTCTGAAAGGACGCCGGTTTTATTCTGTAAAGACCAGTTGTGGAGCGTGACCTTGAATACTGTAGATTGGAACTCTTTCAATACTTTTCATGAGCAAGGCGGTTGTCCTCCAGCCGAACATCCCCAGGTCCTGGCCGCTACCGGTGATTATGAGGGTCCTTACACCTCTGAAGAACTGGATCAGTTGCTCAGGAAGCCGGAAAATACGCCCTGGCTTGCAGAACGATCAGCGTTTGTTGTCAATGGTGTGGAGGCAACTTTCCGCGAACCGATTCCAGCTAATGAAGTAAGTGACGATCAAGCCAGCTGCAGCAGTCATTCCAACGGTGGGACCTGGGATGAACTGTCCTCAGAAATGGAAAGATTCAACCCTCCAGCGGATGAGCTGGCAGAAATGGTTAGACAGCTGGAAAAAGTCATTGCCGATAAATCCCCGTGCGACTTATTGTCTGGACAGGGAACCTGTTATGGTCAAGCCATGACCTCGTCGCAACTTCAGTCAGCTGAAGCCGTGACTGACCTGTCACCTCCGGATCAACTGCCAGAAGAACCAGCATCCGAGCCAGGCCAGTCGGCAGAGCCGGTGCCGCTAAAACACGGCAAATGTCGTCCAAGGAGCGATTCCCGCTCCGGGACACCGGAATCATCTTATTGTCTGAGAAGCCCCAGAATTCTCAAGGGTATGCTAAAAGACGGGAAAAGAGCGTTGTACCGGTCGTTGATGGCCATGCTCAAAGATAGCGAACGTCATGGTGATGCGGTGGTGTGGATTGATAAAACCACTGGCTTATTCGCAATAATTGATAATTGTGCCTGTACCGAACGTTTGACCAGATTGCGTGGTTACAGTTCCGTCTTTCGTAAAGATGCCTGCTATTCCCTGCGGACTTATCAAAAAAGTGATGGTAGCGGTATTTTGTTGCCGTCACGGCTTGTGCGTACGGGTCAGTACACGGATATGAACAATATTTTTCAGTGGAACCTTGCCAATGCAAAGGTCATGGAACTCATGGCATCCGTCTGAAATATCCGGGTTAGGGTGGGGAGGATAAGAAGAGCGTTTTATGTCCCATACTCTGGTGAGAAAATCAGGACTGCCGGGCCTTTTGGCCTCTGTCCTGTTGCCTGCTCTGGCAAATGCACACGGTTGGGTTGAATTCCCGGAAGCTCGCCAGTCTGTCTGTTATGAAGATGGTGGCTTCTGGTCTCCGGGTGGTCAGGATATTCCTGATTCTGCCTGCAAAGCCGCTTTTGACATTTCCGGCACTTATCCGTTTGTGCAACGTAACGAGGTGGCGATGCTGGTAAAGGACTTTCGCAATATGGAGGAAGTCAGACGGCACATCCCCGACGGTACACTCTGTTCCGCTGGTTCCGAAGCCAAAGCTGGGCTCGATGTTCCATCCAGCCAGTGGCAGAAAACCCGGATTACTCTGGACGAAAATAATCAGATTGAGCTGCTGTTTAATGCAACAGCTCCACATAATCCATCCTTCTGGGAGTTCTACCTGACCAAACCCGGTTACGACCACGGTCAGGCTCTCACCTGGAGTGATCTTGAACTGGTGGCAACAGCGGGCAATGTCGTTGTGGACAGTGCCGGAAAATACCGCATCAACATTACACTGCCAGCTGACCGCAGGGGTGATGCCATTCTGTATACCCGCTGGCAGCGCGATGACCCTGCGGGTGAAGGCTTTTACAACTGCTCAGACATTACCTTTACCACGGATGGCGACTCTGTTGGCGGTGCCGGTGGAGCTGCCACCAGACCGTCAGCAAAAAATCTCACCAGCTTTCAGTAACGTCTTTGTTTTCTCAGCAGGCGCAGCGCGTTGGCAGTTACCAGGGCCGTGGCTCCGGTGTCAGCCAGCACCGCCACCCAGAGACCGGTTATCCCAAGCAGCGTGGTGATCAGAAACAGCACTTTGCTACCTACGGCCAGAGTAATGTTCTGGCGAATGATGGTCATGGTCGCGCGGGAGAGGTCGATCAGGTTAGCCAGTTCTGTTAATCGGTTGTGGGTGAGGGCGCAGTCGGCGGTATCCAGGGCGATGTCAGTGCCGGAGCCCATGGCGATGCCTATATCGGCAGTTTTCAGGGCAGGCGCGTCGTTGATGCCATCGCCGATCATTGCTACCCGGCCACTGCGTTGCAATTCTGAGATGGCTGTCGTTTTATCGCCTGGCAGCAGTTCTGCCCGATAGTCCATGCCTAACTGACCAGCCATGGCGGCCGCCGCCTGTGGATTGTCGCCGGTGAGCATAACGCTGCCGATGCCCATGGTACTGAGCGCCCTGATGGCGTTTTGGGTATCTGCGCGGGGCGTGTCTCTGAAGGCAATAAAGCCCACCAGACGCCCGTCAACTGTCACCACCGCAATAGTGTTACCCTGCTCTTTCAGTTCGTTCAGTTGCTGCTGAGCATCCAGATCAATGCTTTCCTGCAAGTGGCGTGGAGAGCCAACAATAACTTCCTTGCCGGTCACCAGCCCCTGGGCACCCAGCCCGGCTTTGACCACAACGTTTTGCGCTGTCGGCAGGTCGAGTGACATCTCTTGCGCCTTGCTGACAATCGCCTCGGCCAGGGGGTGAGTGGAGCCGAACTCCACGGCAGCAGCAAACCGCAGCACATCGTGTGACGATTGTCCGAACGGCTTTACCTCAACGACGATGGGCTTGCCTTCGCTGAGTGTGCCGGTTTTGTCAAAAGCGACGGTGGTCACTGAGCCCAGACGCTCCAGGGCTGCACCACCTTTGACCAGGGCACCGTTACGGGCAGCCCGGGCCAGTGCCGAGGTGACGGCAGCGGGTGTGGAGATCACCAGGGCACAGGGGCAGGCAATCAACAGCAGCGTCAGCGCCTTGTAGATCCACTCCACCCATGGTTCAGCAAAAGCCAGCGGAGGAATGAACGCCACCAACGCTGCCAGGAACATCATCAGCGGGGTGTACCAGCGACTGAAGGCATCAATAAATCGCTCTACCGGGGCCCTGCGCTCCTCCGCCTCTTCGATCAGACGGATAATGCGATCTATTGCGCTCTCGCCAGGAGCGGATATCACCTTCAGACGGACAACCCGATCCACCGACAGTGAGCCGGCCATAATACTCTGGCCCTGGTCGCGCTCAACGGGGACAGACTCCCCGGTCAGGGCACTTTCATCAAAAGAGGCACCGGGAGTTAATAACTCACCATCAACAGGCAGACGACCACCGGGCAGTATTTCAATGATGTCACCAGGTACCAGTTGGCGAGCAGGCACCTCGGTTCTGCTGCCTTCAGGATCGATACGGTAGGCGGTCTGCGGCGTCAGGGCCATCAGCTTACGTACGCCCTGTCTGGCGCGACCGGCTGCGAATGCCTCCATCTGCTCGCCGACCATAAACAGTAAAAGCACAACGGCTGCCTCAATGGTCTCTCCCAGTATGAGAGCACCAATTGCAGCAATACTCATCAGGGTCTCAATGGAAAATGGGGTACCGTTTCGGGCCAGCTGCACGGCTTTGATTGCCACCGGGTAAAGGCCCCAGAGCGTGGCAAGGTAAAAGAGCACGTTGCCGCCAAAGGGCAGGATAACCGCCGTCAGCATGATGACGGCCAGCACCAGAATGCGCCAGTACTTCAGCACAAAGCCGTTGAGAGTACTCTTGAGCACCTGACTTTCATGGGGTTGTGAGTCTTCGTGTTTGACTGAAAAGCCAAGCTCTTCGATGGTCTTGATAATCTCAGTGGTGCATTGAGGATTGTCTGCCCTGACCAGCAGCCGCTCAGTAGCGAACGTGACCCGGGCATGGCTGACACCATCCAGTCCGGAAATGGCATTCTCAATACTGGCAGCACAACTCGGGCAGTCCATGCCAGAGATGGTCCAGCTTAAGGCAACGGAGTTATCAGAATGATCGCCCGCTGTGGGCTGTTGGTGATTGCCCTGGCAGCATGAAGAAGTTTGGCAGGTTGATTTCAGGGGGGAATTAGAATCCATTTTATGAGCACCCATATGGA
>JAQFVO010000671.1 GCA_027942505.1 Endozoicomonas sp.
CAAATATTGTCAAAAACGACAACAAACCCGCAAAAACGACAACCACAATAGACATATAAACAATAAAGACAATTTAAAAGACTCTGTCACGACTCAGGATGAGACGACACCCATTGAGCAATCGGTTACTGATAACCATTTTCGTGAAGCCAAGGAAATGGTCGCCAGTGATAAACCAAAAACCAGGTCTCTGAAGTTTACTGCGGAGGATCGTCAGTTCGCCCAGTACATGGCGGAGCGCATCGATGCCGTCAATGGCCTGACTGACAAACGACGCAATCTGGATAACTGGGCCAGCCAGTTGCGCCTGATGCGTGAAGCGGACGAGCGCAGCCCGGAAGATATTGCCATGGTGTTTAACTGGGCGAACCAGGATCACTTCTGGCAGTCCAATATCCAGTCCCCTGACAAGCTGAGAAAACAGTTTATCCGTCTGTACGGCGAGTGCCGCAAATCAAGCCGCTTTGGAGCATCCAGCCATGAAAACCACCGAGCAAATGGTCAGCAACATACTAGCCAACAGGAATACATCGATGACATCAGCTGGATGGAAGAACTCTGATCCTGCCGTGGCTACTGGCGGCAATGTGGCGGATATGCAGCAGGCCCGGGCTGATCGTCAGGTGCAAGTATTTAGCCAGCTGAGCCATGAAGATCAGGGCAGGATTATCAACGGAGTGTTCTCTGGACTGAAAAACGCTTTCCCCGGTCAGTTTCTGAAGTACTGCGACAAGATACCTGGCTGGGAAGATCACGAGCGTAAACGACTGCTCAACGATGAAGACTTTCGTCGTCTGACTGCCAGGCAGATCAAGAACGGTCTAACCCGGGCATGCAAAGGTGAGTTTTTGCCCAGTATGGGCCGCTTGATCCAGTGTTGTCAGCCTGACTTGAGTGAGCTGGGTTTGCCCGATACGGAACAGGCCTGGCAGGAAGCCTGCAACCATTCCCACGAAGTGATTCAGCATCGATGGAGCCATGAGGCGGTTTATCTGGCCGGTCGTCGTGTGGGTTGGCATGCCATTCGCTCCGCTGGTGGTGATCACCAGGTGCAACGACTGAAAAAGATTTTCACAGACACCTATCAGCAGCTGGTGGACGACACTATCCGGGGAGCGGATCTGCGGGGTGAGGCTATTGCAGCACTGACTGATATGCGCCGGCAGTCTGAGGAAGAAAAGGCCATACGATACGGTCATTTCCTGATGGGTCAGGAGTTGGACAAGCAGGGCATTCCCCGGCGCATGAGTGGTGCCGAAGCTTTAAAGCGCATGAAAGCAGGTTTTTAAGGTGAAATTATGACGACAGTTAGACGATCATCAGAAATCACAGAACAGGTTCTGGAGCTGTTTCACCAAAATAAGTGTGATAGTGAGATAGCCGCTGAAATCGGTGTGACAAAATACGCGGTTCGAAATCATCGTTACAAGTTGGGCATAAAACGCTCACAAAAAACCATTGAGGTCACAAATACATTGAGTGTGTCCGATGTTTTGAAAGATCCGACCAACAAGTTTTTGGCCAGTTTATGGACCTACGAAACTGTCAGGAACTGCCTGATATGAACATACGTCAGCAGACCAGTACCGTTAATAGGATTAAGGACTTGCTGGCGCTGTTGGCATTTTCTTTAATTTTTTGGGGGGCTATATAATGCAGGCAGCAATGGCTATGGCAAGATTAAAACCAAAAAACGTGCGATTTGATACCGGTGTTGGTGGTATACCGGATTTGACGCCAGAAGATATTGCTGCCGGCCTGGCGGGTTGTAAACCGGGGCCAGTGTACCTTGGCCTGTATAAATACTCCGGAGACCACACGGCATTGGTCCCACTTGAACAGCATGTGTTTGCCCATATCGGTATTCAGGCATATGCCCAAAAGGTTTTTGATGATCAAAAATATTCGGCTGTTTGCCGGTATATGAACCAATGGATAAAAGGCACTCCAGCAAAAAGTACTGATGCGCTAACGGAGCAAGAGCGCACCTGGTGCAAAACATTGCATCAACTGGCACGGCTGCTGGTGGACGATGTGGTGTACGAAAACAGGCACAGGACGTGTGGTGGTACAGGATTTTATAAAGGAGTGATCTGTAGGGGGTGTGGCGGTAGTGGTCGCAAGTTGATTTCGGTCAATGAGCAGGCCCGCCGATTGAATGTCTCTAACCATATCTACGCCATGCACTGGCAGGATCTGTTTGAACGGTTTGTTCCAATGTTACAAAGTTGGGAGCAAACCGTTTTACGACATCTGCAACGCAAGTTGTACGACGCCAAGGAAACAGAGCTCAAGCAAGAGTTGGCGTTAGTGAGGTAAATCATGACTCCCATGTTTAAGAAAGGTGACTATGTTTCTGTTTTAGGTGAGGCGTTATATGGAGAAATCATCAAGCCGCCAGCGGGCTGGAACCGTGATTATCTGGTTAGGCTGGTTTATCCACTAAGCGAACTGAGGACGAGGGTGTATCGAGCGTATGCGGAGAAGTATTGGCGGTTGCGTAAATAATGGAGAAGCCTGCGGCCTGGCCGTGGGCTGGACAGGCTTATGAAACTGAATCAGAAAGAACAGGAGGCGGCAGAATTTTTAAAACAGTTTGCAGACCATTTGCTGGAAGGAAAAACTCTGGAATATAAAAAGCCCATTGTTGATCAACTCAGGAAAATGGGGATTGATCTGCAGTTCATTTCACATAAAAAGGTTAAATCTTTGAGAAAAGGCAAAGATGATCATTACCCATGGCTGATTACTAATGCCCCCTGGTACATCCGTGGATGTGAATCCAAGACGTATTTGCCCTTTCAAATACGGGAAATGAAGTCAGATAAAGTTAGGAAATAACCTGAAAGGAAGATTATTAAATGGCCAGAGGCGTCAACAAAGTCATATTGATCGGTAACCTGGGCGACGATCCGGATGTTCGGTTTACGGGTCAGGGTGCAGCGGTGGCTAATTTATCGCTGGCCACCAGTGAGGCATGGAAGGATAAGAACACAGGGCAGCAACAAGAAAAGACTGAATGGCATCGGGTGGTGGTCTTTGGCAAGCTGGCGGAGATTGCTCAACAATATTTGAAGAAAGGTTCCAAGGTCTATATCGAAGGCAAGCTTCAGACCCGTAAGTGGCAGGGTCAGGATAAGCAGGATCGGTATACGACCGAGGTTGTTGTAGACCCGTTTAATGGTCAACTGCAAATGCTGGACAGTGCTGGTGGAAATAGTGGCGATGCCAGGGCAGCACAACAGGCCGAGGCTTATCATTATCAACCACGGCAGGCTAATGGTTATGCTGAAGCGTCGGCTGGTAGCTCGAACCGCCAGCCTCTTGCTGAAAACTCAAAGCAGTCAGCAGCTGGTGGATACGATGAATTTGACCAGGATATTCCATTCTGACGAATTTATTAAAATGTGACTTGTCACGCTAAAGACCATCGTTACACATTGGTACTTGTGGCATTTAACAAAAAAGGGTACGATTTTCCCATGCTCCAGAAAACCGCCTTCACTTGAACGGCGGTTTTTTGTGTTTGTTTGGCACAGCATTGACTGGTAAGCCATGACGATCTGAGCTGATAAGGCGAACAACATATTTGCAGTGTGGAGAAATGGCATCTCGCCGGGCTCATAATTCGAAAGTCGCTGGCTCGACTCCAGCCATTGCAACCTTTTCTGTTTTGCCGGTCCGAGTATACCGGCCTTTTTATTCTGAGTATTTATGCCTGCATTTTCCAAGCGCTCCAGAGAGAATCTGAGTCAGTGTCATCCTGACTTGCAGCGATTGTTTAACGATGTGATCCAGCATTTCGATTGTTCGGTGATTTGTGGTCATCGGGGAATGGAAGAACAGGAAGAAGCCTTCAGAACGGGCAAGAGTAAAGCCCGTTTTGGTGAGAGCAAACATAATCACATACCATCCATGGCCGTTGATGTTGTGCCCTACCCTGTGGACTGGGATGATCGTGAACGGTTTGGTTTGCTGGCAGGATTCGTCAAGGGCCGTGCCATTTCTTTAAATATCAATATCCGCTGGGGCGGTGACTGGGATCAAGACAACCAGATGCGTGATGAGACGTTTCTTGATATGCCTCACTATGAACTGATGGATTGTTAATTTATGGAACCCTTTACCGTTATCTCCGGCGCATTGTCAATTCTGAAAGCCACAGGCCTGGATAAAAAACTGGGTGATATGCTGTTCGGCGAAAAAGGCAGTGAGGTTGCCGAGAAAGTGGTAAACATCGCACAGGATGTTACCATGGCAACTGACCTGACCACCGTAGTAAAGGATGTTCAGGTGGATAAGCAGCTGGCTTTTGACGTAAAAAAGGCGTTGATAGCTCAAGAGACAGAGCTTTATAAGCTGGCGCTGGAAGACAGGGCCAATGCCAGAGCCATGCAGACGGCTGCATTTCAACAAAATGACCCGCTTGTTAAGCGGTTTATCTATTACTTTGCGGGTTTTTGGTCTGTAGTGACTAGCCTTTATATTGGCTGCATTACGTTTCTTGAAATTCCTGATAACAATATACGGTTTGCTGATGTGGTGTTGGGCTTCTTACTAGGCACGATCATCGCCACGATTATTCAGTTTTTCTATGGATCAATGTTAAAGCAAGATGCTGACTGAACAGGGAATATATGGTGATAAACGACGTTGTAGAGTGGATTATTACCATAGGTTTTGTCAGTGTTGGTGCCGTGTTCGCCTATACATTTCAGCGCATCAATGATATGCGGGAAAAACAGAGCGACCATGAGAAAGAGACAGAACGGCGTCTTGGTGAGTTTATACGCAGAGAAGAATTAAATGGCATTCTTGATCGCGTAGAAGAGCGCATGGAAAAGCAGTTGACCGAGATGAAAGATTTAATTCGTAACTGGATTAACAGGCACGATAAATAATGGAAGTGTATCAGGCAGCTTTCTTACTCAATGCCTGGGTTGTGACAGCGACGCAAGCGCAACTAGCCCAAAGGGCAGCATCAGGTTGGGAGTGGCGACCCATTAACGCATTCAGTCAGCCTAATCATCAGACTAGCCCCGCAGGGTGGGCCAAACCCTGCATCATTCTATGTATTTCAAACTTCAGTGTATGAACGAATGGGTCTCAACTGATGCTCACCGATATTGGCCAGAGTGCACTATTGTCGTTGGGTCTGCACTGCTTTGTTTTGGTATCACACCTAACGAGCTGGGTTACATTCAGCAGCACACTGGCGCCTACACTGTCGAATTGTCTACGTATGACAGACAGCAGATTAAAGATTGCCAAAAGTGTTATTTAAAAACATATGACATTGATCATAGGTATTGACCCGGACCTGGAAGCATCCGGTGTAGCCGTAGTTCGCCACGGAAAATTGGTTGACATGGACTCACTAGACTTTTTCAGCCTGCTGGACTTTATTGGCCGTTACAAGGATGAAGCGGTGTTTGCCGTTGAGAATGTAGAGCTGAACAAGTCTTTGTACGCGAAACACAATAACAAGAACCAAAGGGTCAGAGAGCGGATCGGGCAGAACGTTGGCCAGGTGAAAGCCATTGCCCGATTAATCGAACGGTATCTAATCCGCATCGATGCGCATCATGTAATGGTTGCGCCGCTCAGGGGGAGATTCAAGAAAGCCAAGGAAGATAAAAGCTATTTCAATCAACTGACGGGCTGGCAACGCTCCAGTAATGCTGACAAACGTGATGCTGCACTGATCGCCCTGTTTGGTATCAAGCCCGGGCGGTATGTTCCCCGGCCTTCCGAGGTGCCCCATTGAAAAATAAGGGACTATGGCTGACAGCCTGCCCAAGCTGCAAGGGTGCTGGTGAAGAGCGGGGAGTATTTCACTTGTTGACCTGTATGGATTGCAAGGGGTTGGGTGAAGTCATTGCTGATACTGGTGCAGCTTTGGAAGATGAGCAGATCATTACCCGACTCAGGGAGCGCAACCGGCAGTTACTAAGACGGGTACAAGAGCTGGCCAATATTAACCGACAGCCAGAGCTAACTCAGGCAGAGCTCCAGCGCAAATGGCGAGGCGCTTAAGATGCCTGCACGACTAAAGCGAGCCTGCCGCCATCACCGTTGCGCGGGTACCACCACTCACCGATCAGGTTACTGTGAACAGCATCAACCAACCGATAGCAGCTGGGCACAGTGGCAACGGCGCAAGGGCAGCAGTAGTCAGCGAGGATACGGGACCGACTGGCGCAAACTTCGCTTTATGATCCTGGAGCGTGATAACCATCTGTGTCAGGAGCATTTGAGGCAAGGGGTTATCAAAGCGGGTAACCATGTGGACCACATCATACCCAAGGCACAAAACGGAACCGATGACCCGAACAATTTGCAGACGCTTTGCAAGGACTGTCACCAACTCAAGACTGCCGCCGAAGGACATCGCTACCCCGGGGGGTAGTTCAATCTCTACCGAAGAAAGGTTTAAGACCGTCGCCCCAGTCTTTTTTTTATGCGGACAAAATTAAAAATTTCGGACTATCGGTCAAGAATGAACCATGGCAGGTACAGCAGTCAGACCAGGCAGGGGGCGAAAGCCAAAACCTAACGCCCAGAAGAAGTTGTCAGGCTCCAAACACGTTAAGGCGAACGAGCCACAATTCTCCGAACTGAACAATATTGATCCTCCGGAGTGGCTGGATGATCTTGCCGTGTCCATGTGGCAGATGCTCTGCCCCGAACTCTGTCGGGAGCGGGTGTTGACCATCACCGACATTCACAACCTTGAGATTTTCTGTTGCTCCTACAGCAACTGGCGGGAAGCGCAAAAAGAAGTGGCAGAAGATGGTGTCACCATCATTGATGAGAACGGAAAGAAATACAAAAACCCTGCCATGACCGCATTGAACGAATCCGCCCGACAGATCGCGACGTTTGGCGCCATGCTGGGGCTCGATCCGGGCAGCAGACAACGCCTGATCGGCGGTAATAAAGAACAATCCGGTAATCGTTTTGCAGAATTTTAAGGGATTGAATGGCCAACCTGTTTGTCAACAAGGCCAACAAGTACGCACGAGACATTGTTGCCGGAAAAATCCCCGCCTGCCGCTACGTCAAACAGGCCTGTGAACGTCACTTAGACGACCTGGAACGGGAAAAAGAAAAGTCATTTCCGTACAGATTTAACCGAATTGCAGCGGAAAGAGCCTGTAAATTTATTCAACAGATGCCCCATACCAAAGGTGAATGGGCATTCAAAAGAATGCTGATCACCCTGGAACCCTGGCAACTGTTTATTGTCGCCAGTGTATTTGGTTGGGTGCATAAGGGCTCAGGCCTGCGCCGGTTCCGTGAGGTCTATACGGAAATCCCCCGCAAGAATGGCAAGTCAGCCATTTCGGCGGGTGTCGGCGTTCTGATGTTTGCGGCAGATAATGAATTCGGTGCTGAAGTTTATTCCGGCGCCACATCAGAAAAGCAAGCCTGGGAAGTATTCCGGCCTGCCCGTCTGATGGTAAAGAAGTCACCGGATCTGATGGCTCACTTCGGTATAGAAGTGAATGCCAAGAATCTGAACCGGCCTGCCGATGATGCGCGGTTTGAACCGGTGATTGGTAACCCGGGTGATGGTGCATCCCCCAGCTGTTCCATTGTGGACGAGTACCATGAACACGACAGCGATGCACTTTACACCACCATGCTCACCGGTATGGGTGCCCGCCGACAGCCATTGATGTGGATCATCACCACTGCCGGTTTCAATATCGATGGTCCCTGCTACGACAAACGGCGGGAGGTTATCGAAATGCTGGAAACCGGCGGCAATGATGAGCTGTTCGGTGTGGTGTATACAATTGATGAAGGAGACGACTGGACCCAAGTTGATGTTCTGGAAAAAGCGAATCCCAATATGGGTATTTCTGTTTATCGGGAATATCTCATTAGCCAGCAGCAACGGGCCATTAATAACGCCCGATTTACGAACCGGTTCAAAACCAAACACCTTAATGTCTGGGTGTCTGCCCGAACCGCCTTCTTTAACCTTGAGCAGTGGCGAGCCTGCGAAGACGACACCCTCAACCTGGAACAGTTTGAAGGCCATGACCGGTTGCTTTCCTTTGATATGGCATCCCGTCTTGACCTCACGGCCATGGTTGCCCTGTTCACCCGGGATATTGACGGCCAACGGCATTACTACTGCATTGCGCCGAAATTCTTCGTGCCAGAAGATACCATATTTGATAACGACAACCGCAGACTTGCCGAGAGATACCAGCAGTTTGCCAATACCGGACACTTAACGCCGACCGACGGCGCGGAGATCGATTACCGCGATGTTCTGGCAGAAGCGATGTTATACAACCAGTGTGGCTCTGTCTCGGAGTGCCCCATCGATCCCCACGGGGCTACCGCACTAGCGCACCAGTTAGCCGATGAAGGCATGGAACCGGTGATCATCAAACAAAACTTTACCGGCATGAGCGATGGCATGAAGGAATTGGAAGCCGCCATTGCTGCCGGTCGTTTCCACCACGATGGCAACCCCATCATGACCTGGTGCATGGGTAATGTGGTCGGCAAATACCTTGCCGGATCAGACGACATTGTAAGACCCATCAAAGAAGCACCGGACAGCAAAATAGACGGCGCGGTTGCGCTGATCATGGCCGTTGGTCGAGCCATGGTGAAAGACACCCAATTCAATCCACTGGCCGATTACGACCCCAACGACTTTTTATGAAACAAACCGTCATCGACATCATGGGCCTGTCCGGTTTCGGCGCTTTAATGGCCGGTTCTTATCTGGCGTTTGGGCTGGATATTACATTAATGGCCGGTGGTCTGATGCTGATGGCGTTTTCCCTGCTGGCCAGCAGCAAAAACAAGGTGAAGAAACATGCTTGAGTTGCTGTTTGAACGGCGTTCTGATCCGCTGGAAAACCCCAATACCCCCATGAATGATACGGAATTAATGGACTACATTCGCAGCCATTCCGGTATTCATGTCACCGAAACCGAAGCCATGAGCCTGGCAGCGGTGTACAGCTGTATTTATGTGCTCTCCAGTTCCCTGGCTCAGTTGCCCATGGCGGTGATGCGTCGAGAGAAGAACAATATCAAACCGGCGGAAGATCATCCGGTTTATGATCTGGTACGCCACACCCCCAACAACTGGCAGTCAAGTTATGAGTGGCGGGAAACCAGCCAGAGCCACGCCAGCGGCTGGGGCAATGGGCTGACCCGGATTATCCGTAACAACAAGGGGGAAGTGATCGAGCTTTACCCATCATTTCCATGGGCGACCTCACTGCTAAAAAACGGTAATAGATACTATTACTCAGCTTATGATGAAGACTTCGGGCTGATGGCCATTGCGCCGGAAGATATGATCCATATCAAAGCCCTGGGCTCTTATAACAGTGCTTGGAAATGGGGAAAAAGCCCCATCCGACAACACGCTGAAACCATCGGGCTTGGTCTGGCCGCTCAGCGTTATGGCGCCAAATTCTTTGAAAGTGGTGGCCGTGCTACCGGGCTGGTAACACCAAAAGGCCAGCTTAATAAAGAAACCTGGGGAATGCTAAAAACCGCATGGAATGCCGCCAAGCTGGCATTCCGAGAGACTGGCGGCGAGATCCTGCTGCCTTCGGAGCTGGATTACAAGGCGATGACCATCCCGCCCAACGAAGCCCAGTTTATCGACTCCCGCAAAATGACCCGTTCAGAAGTGGCTGGAATCTTCAATATCCCCAGCCACATGATCAACGATCTGGACAAAGCCACTTTCAGCAATATTTCCGAACAGGCTATCCAGTTTGTTCGCCATACCATGATGCCCTGGGTGGTGAAGTGGGAACAGGAGCTGAACCGCAAACTGTTTACCCAGGCGGAGCGCAAGGCCGGTTATTACATTCGCTTCAACCTCTCCGGATTACTCCGGGGTACCGCCAAGGATCGGGCCGAGTTCTACAACAAGGCCATTAATGATGGCTGGATGGATAGAAACGAAGTCAGGGCGCTGGAAGACCTCAACCCAAGAGACGGACTGGACGAACTGTTGATCAGTGTTAATGCCGTTCCCGCTTCGCAGGCTGGCCAGGGCCAACCCAACAACCCGGAGAACACCAATGATTGAGATGGAAACCCGAACCTTTGCCTGTGAGCTCCGGGCAGAAAGCGACGGTGAAGACAGTAACAGCCGGATTTACGGCTATGGCTCAGTATTCAATACCCGCAGTGAAAATCTGGGTGGTTTCAGAGAAATCATCATGCCCGGTGCCTTTGATGAGGTACTGGACGACGATGTAAGAGCCCTGTTCAACCATGACCCGAACTTTGTTCTAGGCAGAAACAAGGCCAATACCCTGACCCTGAGCACCGATGAAACCGGCCTCCGTTATGAGATCGACGCCCCGCAAACCCGCACCATTCAGGATCTGATCATTGAACCTATGAAGCGTGGGGATATTAACCAGAGTTCCTTTGCGTTCCGGGTAGGCACTCATGGTGATGATTGGACAGAAGACGATGACGGGGTAATTGTCCGCACCATCCATAAAATCAGTCGTCTGTTTGATATCGGTCCGGTGACCTATGCCGCCTATACCGACGCCAGTTCTGCCACAAGATCCCTGAAACAATGGCAGGAAGCACAAGACAGCGGACTGCTGAAAAAAGCCATTTCCCAACGTCAGGCCAGAGAGCGTTTGCTCACCATTGCTGGCGCCTGATAACAACCTGGCAACCAAGAGAGGATAGCCATGAAATTGCATGAAATGCGCCAGAAAAAAACCGCTCTGGCAACCCAAATGCGCTCGCTTCATACCGAAATCGGTGAAGCCACCTGGAGCGATGAGCAGCGCAGCAAATGGGAATCCATGAAAAATGACCTGGCCACACTGGATGCCCAGATCGAGCGCGAAGAAGAGCTTCGCTCTTTGGATCAAAGCTTTCTGGAAAACCATCAGGAACAGCATGAAGAGCAGCGCAACGGCGGCCAGGAACAAACTGCCGAACAACGTCAACATCAGGCGTTTGATGCCTTTATGCGTAGCGGCTTAAGTGAAATGGATCCGAAACTGCGCTCAGTTCTGAAAGAAATGCGCGCCCAGGGAACCGATCCCAGTGAAACTGGTGGTTATACCGTGCCACGAGAATTTCAGGCCACGGTCATCGATAAGATGAAAGCGTATGGTGGTCTGGCCAATATCGCCAATGTCATCACTACCAGCCATGGCCGTGATATGGACTGGGCAACTTCTGACGGTACCAGTGAAATGGGTGAACTGGTTGGCCAGAACAAGGCCGCTACTGATGGTGATGTCACCTTTGGTACCGTGGCATTGGGTGCTAAAAAACTCAGTTCCAAGGTTATCCGGGTATCCAATGAGCTCCTGACTGATAGCGGTGTAAATATCGAGGCTTTCCTCACCGGTCGCATTGCCCAGCGTATTGGCCGAGGCGAGGCTCATTACCTGATTAACGGCAATGGCACAGGAACGCCCGCACAGCCAAAAGGTCTGGGTGAATCGGTCACCAATACCGTGACTACTACAGGCGCAACCATGGACTGGCGTGACCTGAACAGTCTGAAGCATGCGGTTGACCCTGCTTACCGCGAAGGCCAGTGCTATTGGCTGTTTAATGACAGCACCCTGAAAGCCATTGGTGATCTGGTAGACGATAATAACCGTCCGCTCTGGCTGCCTGCGATCAGCGCTGAAGTCCCTGCCACTATTCTTGGTAAGCCTTACCAGGTGGATCAGGGTGTTGCGGAAGCTGCAGCTAATGCCCAGTTTGTCTACTTTGGCGATTTCAACCGATTTGTGGTTCGTCGAGTACAGGGCATGATCCTCAAGCGATTGGTTGAGCGTTACGCTGAATACGATCAAACCGGCTTCCTGGTTTTTCACCGCTTTGACTGTTTACTGGAAGATAACGACGCTATCAAGGCGCTGGTACTGAAAGCGGCTTAAAAGCATTTGCCGCATAGGCGTAAAGGCGGTTATTGCCTATGTGGTTCAAACCACCGTTAACCCATAAAAACAGGTAATTATCATGTATCGGGTCACAAAACCCTTTAAATACTCGGTCAACGGGTATGAGGTAGAAACCATCGAACCCGATGAATATCGGGAACTTGATCCGGGCATGGTTCGTTATGCCCAGTCAATCGGAGCGCTGGAAGGATCGGCAGAACCGAAACCTGATCCCGGTGTCGATGAGCAACCCGAAGACGGCCCCGCCGTCTGCCGGGACCAGGAAATAACCGAACCAAAACCCAAGAAAGGCAAGAAAAAATAATGCGCTTTCTCTCCCTGGACCAGATCAAACAACAGCTACGCATCGAGCCCGATTTTATTGAAGATGATGTATACCTTGAACATCTGGGCGAAGTGGCAGAGCTGGCCGTTGAAAACGATCTGAACCGTACTTTGTACGTAACGGACATTCCTGAAGAGGACCGATTTGGATTGCTGGTAAATGCAAGACACAAACAGGCGATGCTGTTAATGGTGGGTAACCTTCACGAAAACCGTGAATCTACCATTCCGGGAACCATCATTACAGAAGTCCCGTTGGCCTATCAGCACCTGATCGAAAGAGACCGGGTAATCACCGTATGAGAGCCGGACGACTACGCCACAGAATCAACATCCAGCGTCTGGAAAAATCCAGAACTCCGCTGGGTGAAGTGGTGGAAAGCTGGAACGACCTGTTTTCATGTTATGCCGATGTACGACCATTAACAGGCAAAGAAACCTACATCTCCCAGCAAATGGCGGCAGAGGTTAACCATGAAGTCACCATCCGTTACCGGTCAGGCATTAAGGCCGCCGACCGTATCATCAACAACCACGGTCGGATACTGGATATAAAGTCGGTACTGGACGTTTATGGCCGTGGCCGTGAGTTAAAAATACTCTGCCGTGAGGTGGTCAAATAATGGAATACGAAGTCGGGCTGAATGACCAGACCACCGAAGCACTGAGCAGAATTGAGGCCAGATTGTTTGGCAAGGCCATGAAAAAAGCCCTGGTCGAAACCGCCAAGCCATTAAAAACGTCTATGAAAACAATGGCCCCGCGACGCAGCGGGGCCCTGCGACGCAGTATTGGCCATAAAACCGAGGTGGATTACAAGAAAAAAACCGTCAGCGTAAAAGTAGGCCTGATCTACCGGAAATCCAATAGAAAAGGTTATGTGGCGGGATTAATGCAGGAACGCGGCACGATATACATGAAACGTCAGCCGTTTATTGAACCATCCGAGCAACAATTCCCGAAAGTCGAAGAAGACCTGCGGAAATTCATTCAAGCGCAATTAGACGAACTCTAATCCATGACACTGATCGAACAGCAGATAGCAGCCGCGCTGATGCCTCTGGTGGAGGATCGTGCCTATCCGGTAACCCTTCCACAGGATACTTTGTACCCGGCAATCACGTTTAATCGTCTGGAAGCGGTACAGACGGAGGAAGATTACCGGTTATCGCCGCTTAAACAGCGCCAGGCCAGGGGAACAAGGTCATTATTTCAAATCACCGCATGGTCAAAAAAATACAGCGATTGTGTAACATTGCTCAGGCGGTGTAAGCGAGAAATGGAAGCTATTGATGGCGTCTATCTCGATAACACCGCCGATGGTTACGAGCATGAACTTAATCTGTATACCTGTGTTATGGAGTTCGCGCTCTGGTGTGATCTGGATGACACCGAAACCCTCAACGGTGAAACCGGGCAAATCAATTCAGTCATGATTGCCATCGAGTCCAATCTGATGCGATTACTACCCGGTGTTGATGTTGGCCAGTACGATCCGCAGGTATCAAGACTCTCCGCACCTTCTGTCCGGTTGAGCCTGAACAGTATGGCGCCCGGCATTGATTACGGAGACGGACGGTTGTCAGCCAACTGTGATATTACCGTTTTCTGTATTTATCCGCGCACCGGCTATCAATCGCCAGAAATTGCCATGAAAGTAATGGATCATATCCGTTACAACCACTGGGGATTATCAGAAACCGTTTCACATCCTGAAAACCTGCGAGCCGAAGCAGCCGATTATCGGCCCGGAAAGGGTGGTTATGACGTTTGGCAAGTGTCGTTTTCTCAAACGGTTTACCTGAACATTCCTGAACAGGAAGACAATCCCGATGCTGAATCCATCTTTATGGGAGAAACCCCAGACGTAGGCGAGCCAAATATCGATCAATACGACCTGGTGTCTAAAATACCGGGAGACTCATCAGATGCACCGTAACGAGCGGTTTGAACTTACTGAGCTGATGCGCCGTGTGGCGAATATGATCAGGCCAGGAGTTGTCCATGAGGTTCGCCATAAACCCTACGCAGTACGGGTAAAAATCGGTGATTTAATCACTGGATGGTTGACCCCATTAGTGGAACGCGCCGGCAACAATCAATGTTGGGATTCATTGGAACCCAGCGAACAAGTTTTAGTACTGAGCCCAGACGGCAATCTGTCGCAGGGCTGGGTATTGCCTGCCGGATACACCGACCAGTACCCACAACCTGAACAGAGTCCGAACAAAGCCGTCTATCAATTCAGTGACGGCGCGCGAATTGAATACGACCGCAAGCAGCATCAACTAAAAGCACTACTGCCTGCAGGCGCAACCACTGAACTGATCAGCAGCGGCGGCATTACCATCACTGGTGACCTGTTGGTAAACGGAAATATCAGAAGTACTCAGGAAATTGCCGACAAAACCCGGTCAATGTCAGGAGACCGGGACATCTATAACAATCATGTTCATGCCGGCGTATTGCCTGGTCCCAACAATACTGCCAGCACAGGGCAAAAACAATGAACGGTATGGACGCTCGCACCGGAAAAGCCCTGAGTGGTGACGATCATATTCGCCAGTCCGTCAACGATATCCTTGGTACGCCACTGGGTTCACGGGTGATGCTGCGTGATTACGGTTCAAGGCTGTTTGATCTGATCGACCACCCCATTAACCCGCAGACCACGGTGGAACTGATTGCCGCTACCGCTGAAGCCCTGGCGAAATGGGAGCCGCGCATTGTTCTGAAGCAGGTTTCTGTTGCCCGTCCAACTTCCGGAGAACTGTCCATCAGCATCAGCTACCTCTACACCGACACCGGTCAGGCGGGCCAACTGCAAGGAGTCAGCCTATGAGCAGCTTAGCCACTACGGCCATTAACCTGGCTGAACTGCCGCCACCGGAAGTGGTGGAACAGATCAGTTACGAGGCGCAACTGGCCCAACTGAAAAACCGGATGACGGACGTTTATCCCGATTTTGATGCGCTGGTTGAGTCTGATCCCGCCATCAAGGTAATGGAAGTGATGGCCTACGAATTGGTGCGCTACCGTCAGCAGAAGAACGAAGACCTGAAAGCGATAATGCTGGCCTATTCGCAAGGGGCTGATCTTGATCACTTGGGCGCATTGGTCAGCGTAAGCCGGCTGGAAATAGACCCCGGTGATCCGGAATCCAGCCCGCCAATCCCACCCATCATGGAAAATGATACCGATTACCGCGCACGAATTCAGATGGCCCCGGAAGATTTCACCAACGCTGGTACTGGTCCCCGTTATCGGTCAGTGGCCATGGCGGCCCACGGGGATATTAAAGATGCTTCTGCTATCAGCCCGGAACCGGGACGGGTAAGTATTGCGATTTTATCCCGTATCGGCGATGGCACACCCACGGCAGCGGCACTGAATGCCGTTCGGTCGGCGGTCAATGCGCCGGATGTTTATCAGCTCACTGATCAGGTCAGTGTGATCAGTGCCAGCATTACCCGCTACCAAGTCAACGCTGATTTGCATTTGCAAAGCGGTCCTGATGCAAACCTGGTGATGGATGAAGCCCGAAACAACCTGCAACGTTACGTGAGTGCCCAGCATGGCATCGGGCGACCGGTGACCAAAAGTGGTCTGTATGCTGCATTGCATGTGGCGGGGGTTGATCGGGTGGAATTAACGCAGCCCACCGCCGATATTTTGCCGGATAGCGCTTCAGCTGCCTGGTGTGAATCATTCAGTGTGCAAGAGGCGAGCTGAATTATGGCCAGTCTTTTACCATCTAATGCCAGCGATCTGGAGCGTGCGCTAGAAACCGTTTTTCGTGATGTCCTGGCTGACATCGAGGGGTCAGCAAGGTTGTTTTACCAGCCGGAACGATGCCCGGCTGACTTATTGCCGTGGCTTGGCTGGTCAGTATCCGTGGATGAATGGAGTGACCAATGGACTGAGCAACAACGGCGCAACGCTATTGCCGATGCCATCAGCGATCATCGTCGTAAAGGTTCACGACTTGCTGTTGAGAACGCCCTGCAACGGTTTGGTGCCTCAGTTGTGCTGAAGGAGTGGTGGCAATATCAGCCTGTGCTGCCCGTTCACACGTTCACCATTGATATTGTCGGCGGATCAAGTACCGGTTCATCTATTACTGATCTGGAACAGATCAAGCGACTGGTGGACAGTAAAAAACCTCTTCGCAGTCATTACATTATTACTGTTGGTACCGAGCTAAACAACAGCATGGCCATCACCGGTCGCAGCGTTCCGGTTATTATTTTTCGAGGGAATTTCTAGTGCCGTTAATTATTACCGATGCCGGTCTGGCCGCCAGTACTAACAAAGACGGTACCGGCCTGTCACCGGTAACCCTTACCGAAGTTCAGGTTTACGACAGTGGTACTCGAAAGACGGTGATTTCGTTGCAGGGAGTTGACCTGATCGAGCCTGCCCGAATTTACACTGTGGCTGAAGATGCCAGCAACGCGAGCTATAACGCCCGGGAATTGCGGTTTTATACAGACACCGGCGTCTGGTTCGCCACGGCCAAGAATAGCGACAACAGTATTATCCAAAGTAAGTCCGCCAGTTCAGTATTTATGCTGGCGCTTGAGCTGGATATCAGCCAGGCGCCCGGATCAGTGGCGCCTTCCGGGAATATTAGTTTTTTAAGCCCTTATGCTACAGAAGATGCCAGGGGATCTATTGAAATTGCTAATCAGTCGGAGGCTGGTGATAAAGATAACGATACACGGGCACTGACGCCCAAAAAATTCTGGAGTGTGCTGTCGGATTTGGACGCTACTGAGGCCAACAAAGGGCTTGTGGAACTTGCCAGTCTGGCAGAGGCGGAAAATAGTGCCGTCGATAACCGGGCACTGACACCGAAAAATCTTTGGAATGTTTTATCGACACTGAATGCCACAGAAAACGACAAGGGGCTGGCTCGAATCGCCACTCTGTCGGAGGCACGCGCACCTGAAAATACACAGTTGATTATTACACCTAATACTTTATGGGAAATCCTGTCAGGGTTTGTTTCCAAGATTGACGCCAGAGCTGTGGGAGAATTGGGCTGGTTTACTACCACCATTCTTCCGAGAGGGTTCATTGAATTGAAAGGACAGCGGATTACTGGAGGGGTTGCCAAGTATCCGGCACTGGCTGATTCCGGTTCCCGTTTTATTACCCGATCTGGCAATGATTTGATAATGGCTGATGCTCGTGATTTTATTCGCGGCAAGGGATCAAGTGATCGGACGGTTGGCGCATTTGAAAGTGACGCCATCCGCAATATTACCGGTCGTATAAATCTAGATGATCGTGACGGTAATCGCATTTGTGACGGCGCATTTCAGCGAGGCTCATGGATTTCAGGAACCGCAGGGGCAGAAGGCGGTGATTCTGGTTCTGTTATTAACCATTTCGACGCTTCTCGCGTTGTCCCAACCGCTTCCGAAAATCGCCCAAAATCACTAACCGCCCTGGTCGCCATTTACGCCGGAGTCTAACCACGGACACAAACGGAGAACATCAATGAACCAAATTCCCATGGTCGTCACTCAACGCTTCTATTTTGAAGGCCAGTGGGTAGAACCGGGCGACATTATCTATGCAGCCAACGACGCCGAAGCCAGCAACCTGCACTATGCCAACCTGGCAGAACGCACCGACACCGGTCCGACACCGGAAGTACCGCCAGAACAGGCACTGGTCTGGGCAGCGGAACGCATTGAACAAATCGCCGTTCTGACCGAAGAATTCCTGCAACTGAAAGGACTAGTTTAATGAGTGCCACCCTTGCCGATGCCATCCAGTCTTTGGACGACACCAACACCACGGTCAGCCTGCTGCGCGACACCGTTGAAAAAAAACAGGCCGCCATCGATACCAAAGTTGATAACGCCATCACTGAAATGAACAGTGAGGTCGATGAAGCCAAAAGCTCTATGCTAATCATCGCCTCCGACGGTTACCGAAAAGCAGTCGAAGCCGCCACCGGTGGGCGCAATACTGTGTTGTACGATGAGCAGGGCAACCCAAATATCATGGTGGTCGTACCCCGCTTCACTTATGACGACATTGGCATGGCCAGTACCATGGGATCCGGAACTGTCACCGCTTTTTTGAAAGACGGCCAGGAACTGCCGGAAATCTTTTTGTCCAAATACCTGGCATCCGGGTCTAATGCTCTGTCATTACCAAATATGGACCCAAGAAACAGTACCAATTTTGATGAAGCAAAATCGGCCTGTGCTGCAAAAGGAGCAGGCTGGCATTTGATGAACGCTCATGAATGGGCCGCCCTGTCGCTTTGGTGCCTGGCTAACGGTTTCCAGCCAAGAGGTAATAGCCAGTACGGTCGTTCACACGAAACTTATCATGAATTTGGCCGTCGTGGTGATGGTCGAGCCCCTAATGACCGCAGTGGCTCAGCCAGGACCAATACAGGCACCGGCCCCAACAGCTGGGCTCACGACAACACCGACGCCGGCGTGTATGACCTGGTTGGCAACGTCTGGGAATGGCAAGATTTGATGAAGCTGGTGGACGGGCAACTGATCTGCACCGGCGACAATAATCCGGATTTACCAGAAGCTAATTGGTTAGCGCAGTCGGTTTATTTCGATTCTGCTACAGCTGGTGATAATGCCGGCAGTGATAATCTGGGTTCGCCCATTATCGCTTCACGGGTAAATAATTCGGCAGGACCAACCGGTGATGACAGTCATTTGGATTACAACTATCGGGGAGACTGGAAGAATACAACATTGGCGGAAGGTTACAGTTCAGTTGAATTGGCTAAACGGCTGTTGATTGAGCCTGCCGGGCAGGATATTCAGGGCGGTTTGTGGGTTCGTAACTATGGCACGCGCTTTCCGATTCGCGGTGGCAACTGGCGCGACGGGTCGGGCTGCGGTCTTGCCGCCCTCTACCTGTACTACGCCCGGTCGACCCGCGGCAGTGGCATCGGCTTTCGTCCCGCTTTCGTTGCCTGAGTACTGTAACTTGTTAACTAACGTAGTGCGCGATAGCGCACGGTAACATAAATGCAGTCTGACTTTGTGTTGTTACAAAAATGCAGCGATATGATCGAATACGGATACACCGTAATACGGCAGTTTCCAAAATCAGAACGGCATGTGCTGAGCGCAGAAATTCGCCTGAGTATGCTCAATTTGCAACGATTAATTATTGTCTGCGGAAAGAAGTACCACAAAAAGACCACGCTCACCGATCTGGATACCGAGCTGGAAGTTCTTCGCGCCCGGGTTCGGTTGGCGCAAACCTTAAAGTTTTTGCCGTTTCGCCAGTACGAGCATTGGTCAGTAAAATTACACGAGTTGGGCTGCATGATAGGAGCATGGATAAAAACCGAACGGTCACGGCATTGAAAACGCGCTTTCCGATTCGCGGTGGCAACTGGAACAACGGGTCGAACTGCGGTCTTGCCGCCCTCAACCTGAACAACGCCCGGTCGAACCGCAACAGTAACATCGGCTTTCGTCCCGCTTCTTATTATGCCAGAAGTTGTGTCATTTACGGATGGTCAGCCAGTGCTTAGTAAAAAGGATGCCGCGTCCATGGCAGGATACCAGAACAGTAAACGGGCGGGTCAGTGCGCTGACCCGTCACTTTTTGACCAGATTATTGCTTTTGAAAATCTGCACCGGGCGGCGCTAAGATCCCGAAAAGGAAAACGACACCGGAAAGAAGTCGCAGCATTCTTTGCTAATTTGGAAGAGAATTTGATCCAGTTGCAGAATGAACTGATTTGGCATCAATACCGGGTAGGCCGGTATCGTAATTTCTATGTGTACGAACCCAAGAAGCGATTGGTGGCAGCATTACCGTTCAGGGATAGAGTGGTACAACACGCCATTGTTAACGTTATTGAGCCATTATTTGATCAACGGTTTATTGATGACAGCTTTGCCTGTCGTTCCAGCAAAGGCACACACGCCGGCGCGGATCGGGCGCAGCAATTTATTCGGATTGTTCAACGAAATTATGGTCAACCCTATGTGTTGAAAGCGGACATCTACCACTACTTTGCCAGCATCGATCACGACATTGCCAAACAGTTACTGGCCAGACGGATTTCCTGTCAGAAAACGCTGCAATTGTTATCAGACATTATTGATTCTTCACCAGGTAAAGGTATTCCACTGGGTAATCTGACCAGTCAGCTGGTGGCCAATATCTATCTGCATGAGCTGGACTGGTTTGCCAAGCATGTTTTACACATCCGTTATTACATCCGCTATATGGATGATTTTGTGATTACTCACCATGACAAGAAGCAATTGCAAATCTGGCGGCAAGCTATTGAAGGCTTTTTATGGCGGGAACTTCGATTGAAAACCAACAACAAAACCCAGGTGTTCCCGGTTGGATACCGTGGCCGGGCACTGGATTTTCTGGGTTACCGAATCTACACCACTCACCGGCTATTAAGAAAAAACAGTATCAAACGGATCAAGGCCAAATTAAAGCAGTACCGGCAGTCGTTGACTAAAGGTCGGTTATCATTGACACAAATCCGGGTCAGGCTGCAAAGCTGGCTTGGCCATTGTCGCCATTGTCATAGCTACTTATTACGGAAAAAGTTGTTAGGGCAATCATTAAAAAGGGAGTGAAATCCATGTTTAGCTACCTGTACGACGGTATAGAGCACGTTGATACCAGTACCAACTATTGTGCCAAGCTGGGTATGAACGACGAGACAATTTGCAGTATTCAGAAAGACGCCGCTGCTCATACTGAGAGTCAATGGAAGGCAATCCGTGCTGAGCGCAATCGCCGGATCTATGCCGTTGAATGGCGGATTGGACGCATGTATCGGGAAGACCAGCTAGGCATTCCAAGAACTGACAACGATAAAACCATGCAAGCCCTGCACAGCTACATTCAGGCACTGGCCGAACTGCCAGAACAATTCGGCACACCCGAGGCCGTTGTCTGGCCTGTCCTGAACCTTTAATACACAGAGTTAACCCAAGGAGAAAACATTATGGCAGGACAATTCCTTCATGGCATTGAGCTGATCGAAGCTGATACGGGTACCACGCCGGTTCGGGTGGTGCAGTCATCGGTGATTGGTGTTGTCGGCACAGCACCAAAAGCCGACCCGGTTAAATTCCCACTGGATACCCCGGTACTGGTGGCCGGAAGTTTGCGTGAAGCGGCTGAGCTGGGTACTGACGGCACTCTTCCCAGCGCCATGGATGCCATCTTTGACCAGGTTGGCGCCATGGTGGTGGTGATTCGTGTGGATGCCGGCAACAGTGACAGCGACGCCATTGCTAATATTATCGGCGGTGTTGATGCAGATAATGGCATGTATAAAGGCGTGCATGCTTTTAAATCCGCCAAATCCATTGCCAAGGCTGAGCCGCGCATTCTGATTGCCCCAGGCTTTACCAGTCAACAGGGTGTTCTGGCAGAAATGCAAGGCATTGCCGAAAGTTTGAGGGCGGTTATCTTTGCTGATGGCCCAAACACCACCGACGCCAGCGCCATCAGTTACCGTGAGCAGTTTGGCGGTGACCGGATATATTTTATTGATCCATGGGTCACCGTTTACGACCCCGCTGCCGGTCAAGATGTATTGATGCCAGCTTCTGCCCGGTTCGCCGGCGTGCAGGCACGCGTAGATAATGATGAGGGTTGGTGGAATACCTTGTCGAATCGCCTGATTTACGGCATTACCGGCCCCGGTCGACCCGTTGAATTCTCCATCGGCGACCGAAACTCTCGGGCTAACCATCTGAACGAAAACAACATCAGTACCATTATCCAGCAGGATGGTTATCGCTGTTGGGGTAACCGGATGGCCGATGGCTCGTTTATTACCAAACGACGCATCAAAGATATTGTCGGTGATAGCCTCCAGCGTGCCCACTTCCGTTTTGTTGACCAGGGACTAGGCCAGCAGTTTTTTGATGCAGTGGTTGAATCCGTCAATGCCGACCTGCGTTTCTTTAAAAATCTCGGTGCCATTCTCGGCGGTACCTGCTGGGCCAACCCCGAATTGAACAGCCCCGACCGGATGAGAGATGGCGAAGCGTACTTTGACTTTGACCTGACCGAAAGCGACCCGGCAGAGCACATCACCTTTACCATGATCAGTACGGACAAGTACTACGGGGAGATTCAGCTATGAAAGACGTTCTGGTCCAGTCCAATCTTTATGTGGATGGCAGCAGCTATGCAGGCCGGGTGATTGAGATCACACCGCCCAAGCTGGCGCTTAAGGCCCAGGAGTATAAAGCGGGCGGTATGCTATCGGCGGTTGATATTCCCAGCGGTGAAATTGAAAAAATGGAAGCCTCATTTATTTTGGGTGTGCAGGACAGCGAGATACTGACCCGGTTCAGCCTGATCCAGGGTTCAAAAGTCGCCCTGACCATTCGCGGTGCGACTGTGGGTCAGGATGGTGCGGCCAAGCCGGTCATCATCAATATGACCGGTACCATTACCGAGATTGACGATGGCAGCTGGAAAGGGGGTGAAGAAGTTACCCAGACCATCGCCATGACCCTGACCTATTACAAGCGCCAGTTTGACGGCCAGACTCTGGTTGAGTTTGATGTGATCAACATGCTGGCCATGGTTAACGGTGTTGACCAGCTGGCGGGTATTCGCTCAGCCCTTGGCCTCGCCTGACCTGATGCCGGGCTAAAGCTGTGCCCGGTCACCTCTTCTACACCCATCATAAAGAATTCAAATAATGAGCAAAGAAACCATTACCCTGGAATACCCTATCACCGTTGACGGCATCGAGACCAAACTGCTGACCATGCGCCGCTGCCTGGTGAAAGACATCAAAGGCATGGATCGAATCACCGGTGACGTTGCCAAAAGCATTTATTTAATGTCAGAGCTCTGCGGAATCTCGCCGGATGCCGTGGAAAACATGGACGCCGCTGACTATTTCAAAGTAGCTGAAAAGGTGGCAGGTTTTTTGCCGTCCGCTGGTCCGACCTTCGTCCATTAATGGCGGAGCTGGGCTGGTTCTACAAGGAAGCACCCTGGCAGATGGAAGATATGGTGCTTGATGAGCTGCTGGAATGGTTAACCGAAACTCGGAAGCTGGCCAAAAAGCTCGGACCCGACGGGGCATAATGCCCTGTCATTTACAGACAATCAACAGGGTGAGACCGGATGAGCAACCTGAATCTCTCCGTTATTATTAGTGCAGTGGATCGCATTACACAGCCGGTTCGGCAGGTGATCAGAACTACTGAGGGATTAACCAGCAGCATCAGCAGCCAGTCCCAGGAATTGCAAAAGCTGGGACGTCTGAATAAGGATATTGAACACTTTAAAAAACTCAAGACGGCCAACCGGGAAACCAGTAAAACACTGGCTGAGACACGGGAGAAAGCCACACGACTTGGTCGCGAGCTGACCAATACAGCTAAGCCATCTGCCAAGCTGCGTCGCGAATTTGCACAGGCCAGAAAACAGGTGCAACGGTTAGAAGCTCAGCAGACCAGTCAGCGCGAAAATCTGACACGGTTGCGGAGCACATTAAACCAGACAGGGGTTTCAACTCGTAATCTGGGTGACGAACAACGGAGACTGCAACGAGAAGCCGAACAAGCCACTGCTGCCATTGCAAAACAGCAGCAAAGTCTGAAAAACCTGAAGAGTGCCCGGGAAAATATTAGCCGGGGTATGGCTCAGGCGTCTAAAGCTATGGTGGCGGGCGCAACAGCCATTTCCGGTGCAGTTGTCGGATTAACACTGGCCAATAAAAACTTTTCTGATCAGGCGTCACAGGCCGCTGCGGTAGGTTTGGATTTCAGCACTTACCAGGTGTTTGGAAAAGTCGTGTCCGATGCCGGTTTGGCAGCTGATACCGTTATTGATCTTGTTGAAGAGATGAACAACAAGATGGGGGAGTCTGCTGCTATTGAAGAGATGACCGCCGTTACTGAAAGCCTCGGTATTCTTGGCCTTGCTTATGAAGATATCGCCAGCCTCTCCCCGGAAAAACAATTCCTTGCCATCACCAAAGCCGCTCAGGGGCTGGGTGACGCCCAACAAGCAGCTAGTGCCGTTGATATGCTAATGGGGGGTGAATCCGCCAAGATTATCGGGCATCTTCGCCAGCAGACAACCAGTGTTGATGACCTGGTGGCCAGTTACAAAGGCATGAGTGTTGTTACCAAAGAGGGTGAGAATGGCGCCAAAGCTTTTAATAAAAGCATGGGCAGTATCACCTTTGCTATTGGCTCTGTTTTTCAGGAGATTAGTGGCTTGATCGGCGGGGCTCTGGCTCCTGCACTTACCGAGTGGTCAAAAAAGATAGCGGATTTTTTCAATAACAATCGGGACCAGATCACCCAATGGGCTGACAAGGCCGCTGCGGCATTTCCGCTGATTATTGAAGGTATTGCCGGTTTGGGTAAAGGGCTTTATCAGCTGGGCTCAGCCGTCAACAGTGTTATGCAGTTTTTTGGCGGCTGGGAAAATGCCGCTGTGGTGGTGGGTACCCTGATGGCCGGTAAGTTTCTGGCGTCGGTGATTACCGTGGCTTCCTCAGTGGCGACACTGGTGACTGCCATGGGTGGTGTTGGCGCGATAATGACATCCGTTGGGATTGGCTTTAAAGCGCTGGGCGCTGCCTTTATGGCTAATCCCATTGGTTTGGTTATCAGCGCCATTGCCCTGGCTGCCGGTTTGCTGGTCGTTAACTGGAGCAGTATCGGCCCCTGGTTCAGCGCGCTATGGGACGACATTACAAACACGCTCAGCAGTGGATGGGATCTGATTAAGAAGATATTTTCTTACTCGCCCATGGGGCTAATCATTAGAGCATGGTCACCCATGCTCGACTGGGTCAGCAGTAAAATCGGCTGGATCGGTGACGCCCTGGGCAGCGTTAAAAGCTTCTTTGGTGGTGACGACAGCAGGCAAAAACCAGCAGGAACGGCCAGGAAAATGAGTGCAGCGGCAGCGGTATCGTCGGCATTGGTGGCCACACCTGCCATAACCACGGCATCACAACCGGTGACCAATACCGATAACAGCAGCTATCAGATCAGCATCCAGCAACAACCTGGTGAAGACGCTGACGCCCTTGCACAAAAAGTGATGGATAAAATAAGACAACAAAAAGCCGAACGCATCGGCGGGGAGATGTTTGATGAGTAGCGTTATGCTGGCATTGGGTAGCTATCGATTCAGCATCAATACCGCCGCCCTGCAAAGCCTGGACAGAACCAGCAGTTGGCGCTGGCAGGCACAAGCCCGTGCAGGGTCGAAACCCATGCAACAGTTTCTCGGCCCCGATGCGGATACCATCAACCTGCAAGGGATTATTCTCCCGCATTACAAAGGTGGTCTGGGTCAGGTAGACATCATGCGCCAACAGGCAGACACCGGTAAACCATTGCTTCTGACTGATGGCAGTGGTGGTGTTCATGGCCAGTGGGTTATTACCGGGATTACTGAAACCCGTAAAATACTGATGGATAACGGCCAGCCAAGAGCTATAGAGTTCTCGCTACAGATACGCCAGTACGGAGACGACAATGCCACAGTATCGCACTAAAACTGGTGATATGTTGGACGCTATCTGTTTTAAATATTACGGGCAACACGGATATGAACCCATGGTACTGGACGCCAACCCCGGATTATCAATCCGAAACCCGATCTACCCATCCGGTTTGATAATTGAATTACCAGAAAAACCCACTTCTGATACTAAAGCCACCGTGAGACTCTGGGACTGATGACAACTCCGGTATTCACCATAGACGCTGATAATAAAGACATAACCACCGCCATTCGTCAGCGGCTGCTAAGCCTGCGGATAACGGACGTTGCCGGTTATGATTCAGATACATTGGAGATCACCATCGATGACCGTGAAGGTATCGTTTCATTGCCACCTACCGGGGCATTACTGCGGGTATCCCTTGGCTACGAAAACAACTTGCAACTGATGGGCAGGTTTGTTGTTGATGAATTGCGCTTGTCGGGCCCGTCCATGAAACTGACCATCACGGCCAGGGCCGCCGACTTTAAACAACAACTAAAACAACAAAAAACTCGGGCTTGGGAAAACATCACCATCGACGGTATTGTCAGTACCATTGCCGCCAGTCATGAACTGGAACCCATTATCAGCAGTCCGTTATCAGATACCCTGATATTCAGAATTGATCAGACTGACGAAAGCGATCTACACTTTCTCACCCGGCTTGGCAAAGATCACGATGCCATTGCCAAACCAACCAACAAGAAACTGATCTTTGCCCCCAGAGGCGAGGCCAAGACCGCCAGCGGTCAACCCATGGCGCCGGTCAGCCTGACACGAATTCAGCTGAGCAGTTGGAGCGCCCGATTGTCTGACAGGAACAAATACCAGAGTGTCACTGCCTACTATCACGACACATCCGAAGGACAACGAATCCCGGTAACTGCCGGCCAAGGCGAACCCCGGTATACACTCAGGAACAACCAACCTGACATAGCAACCGCTCAACAGGCAGCATTTGCCAAATTCAAAAGTTTGAACCGTGGATCGGGCAGTCTCAGTTTCACTATGCCAGGCAATCCTGACCTGATGGCAGAAACCCCAATAACCATCTTAGGTATCAGGACCGGCATCGATGGCCGTTGGATAGCAACCAGGGTCATTCATGAACTGAGCAGCTCAGGATACATCACCACAGTAGAGGCAGAAACAGCAGAGTGACGGGTTACCGGCCATCTGAATCCATGTTCTCAGCAAAAAGCAACTTGGTTTTTGCATTGATCAGCTGGGCTTCCAGTTCAAAGATTTTGCCGGTGAGCTCAAGCATGGCATTTGCGGGATTGTCGGTTGCAAACTGGACAGTACCATTTTCGTTTTGCAGAACTTCAACGCTGGCTAATTTCAGAATAATTTTCTGTTTCATTGCCAAGATCCACCATTAAAAGCTGTTGAAAAGCAACCATTGTAGTTAATATTTAGGTCAAAATAATTTTTTCAAAAAATTGATATTAGTTTGACAGAACCCTTGCTATCAGAGGCTTAAACTCTATTAGCCAGCCAGCCAGCCAGCCAGCCAGCCAGCCAGCCAGCCAGCCGGCGGTCATTCGGCCAATTTGCATCTATCTTAAATGGTCGCCCATACGAGGAACTAACAGTATGGTCGTCCATCCAGAGCTATCATGGCAGGATCAGCACTATCGTAACCTTTCCGCTCACCTGGAGAATTTGATAATGATTGAACAAAATACCAAAGATCATCAAACAAGGCTGCAACTGGTCACCTTGCGTCGCGCTCTAGCCATGGAACTTAATGAAATAGAGCGGCGAATGAAAATAATAAAAAAATTGGAGCCGGGCGCTTAGTAAAGCCCAAATGCAGCCCCTTTGTACTTTTGCGTAAACGCTCTTGTATGGCACAAAGACACCCGGCACAGAATGCCAGTCGTCCCAAGAGATGGCGTCTCCATTTGCAGGTTACTAAGCCTGATCAGGTGACAGACGCCATTATGCCACACAAGAGCGTTTTTGCACTATATCGAACGTACGGTGTAAGGAAAAGCAACGGCAGTCAATTCATAACTCCCCGGGTTCGCAGAGATGTGATGGCCATCTGCACCAGATTGGCACTGCGCTTGTTATCGATCTCATCCCTATATCGAAAAATGGAATAAAGCAGCTCTGCTTCAAACAGCAGTTCGGCACTGCTTGCCCCTGCCCTGACCCTTCCTTCAAAAAATCCTTCAATCGTATCAGATCGCAACATCAGAAAAGTTTGGTTCGACAGTGCATCAAAATGATCCAGAGCAGTTCGAAACTCACCAACAAATTCACCAATGGTCTTCAGACTCCGGTAGTCATCATCGGTTTCGTCTCTCTGCTCCAGTTTTTTGATTGCACCCGACAACTCTTCTTTGACTTTTTCCCGCTTCATCACCAGCTCAACAGTGCCGGCCCATCGTTCAGCTTCCAGTTTGGTCTTAAACGTTTTTGACCGTGAGACCTGCTTGCCATCCTTCCAGATCCGGCAAACCGCCTTTATTTTGATACTACCGTCTGCCTGGGCAATCTCTACATACGTTGCCATCCTCCGCCCCCCCTACTTCACAAATCAGATACTGAACAGTTAGACATTAAAATTACAGAATGAGTCCAACGTCCCAATATATATCGAACAAATGACCAAATTCTTGTGTACCAAGCCAAGTACCCTTTGGTACACATTGTCATAATTTGGTCATAATTTTGTAGCCCTGATAGCCCTAAATATACCTGTATAACCGTCCAGTTATAGTCTGCATATGAGGACAAATAAAATCACTTAACATGCTGATAAATATAGGAAAGACAGACAAAAAGAAACCCGCGATTCTGGGGGAAGAATGCACGGGCTAAGACCATTAGGAGTGAAACATAGGTACACAATCCAAGTACCAAGGCCATCTCTGGCCCAGACTGACTTAATCGTAGGGGGAATTCGATCAAACCAGCAACCCAAGTATGGACCAGTGTAGGGAAACGTCCATTGATTTCTAAGACCTTTTATTAATAACAGTCCCTGTTCAAAGACTCAGGTTGACTTGCTCGAACAAAGCATCGCATCGCTGGGCGAGAGCCCGGTCAAGGGCCAGAACGCCGCTGCCTTCATCAGACTGGTGCGTCCCCCAGGCCACCGTAACGCGACCCCACTCGATGACTATGCGCGGGTGGTGAACATGACTTTCCGCCAGGCATGCTACAGCATTGCAAAATGCCAGGGCCCGCGAATATTTTTTCAACACAAAGGCTTTTTCAATATGATCTATTCCGTCGTATTGACGGATATCCCAATCGTTCATACGGTCACTCCTGCATTGAACGGCGACGACAGGTCAGTCTAATTTAAATATTCCGAGTTGGCAGCAGAAATGCAGGTATAAACGTGGATACTTAGAAATCGGGTTGTCAGAACATTACCAAAGGCTTTCAGAGTCAATCTGTTTGCATATGGCTGATTATCCGGCAACAACCCAATGCATGGGCCGAGCTGTCACCGTGCGCCTACCGACCGACAATGCCCAGGGTCACTGGATGGTTAATCCAGAACAATGAATTCTCACTTCTCGGTTTCGGTCTCAATTTCTTCAGTTTTCAGTTGCTCGAGCTCTTGAGTGGCAGTGTTCAGTTGTTGTGTCAGTTGCTTTTGTTTGCTCTTAAGGCCGCTGTTTTCACCAGTCAGCGCGCGATTTTGCTCTTGCAGGCGCTTGATCTGTTTCTTCATGCGGTCCGGGTTGCTGGCTCTGAGCTCTTTTAACTCATTTTCCATGGTCTTCAGCTGAGCTGCAGCCTTCTCAGCTTTTTTCTCAGCAGTTTCCAGGCGGGATTTGAGTTGGCTCACTTCACGGTTGTGCTGCTCTGTAATTTCAATTAGAGCTGCCAGGCGTTGCTGCTCGATGATATCCATTTCATTACTTGTATCAATGCTTCCGCCCATGCTCAGGGTACCCATAGATCCGATTACCTCCGGGGAGTTTTATTGAAAAAGAAAGAATATAAGGCCCTTACCAGCGCGCAAGAGCCGCGCCGAAGCGGGTGTAAATTTAAGAAGACGTGATTTATTCTTCATTAAGCGGCTGGTATAAAGCAGAATCAGTAGACTAGGAGCCGGATTCTAATACAAAAATCGCGATAAGAAAAGTGAAATATAAAAATGAGTTGGTAATGACCACTTTTTGCAGTGAGAACCGTACACCGCACTCTGCCCCGCGCATCAAAACAGGCATAAAAAGTGTGTGCCAAAGCCTGTTTGTGAAGGTACTCTGATTACCATTCAATGTTTCAGATCAGTAACTACCGTCATGTCAGAAACAATATCATTCCTGCCAGGGCATGTAACAGGATTTCCCTGCGTCAACAGCGCTCTCAAAGAGCCTGACGGACTGCTGGCCGTCGGCGGTAATCTCGGGGTAGATACGCTATTACTGGCTTACCGGGGCGGTATTTTCCCCTGGTTCAACGAAGGTGATCCACTGCTGTGGTGGTCACCATCGCAACGCATGGTTTTTATCCCCGGAAAATTGCATATATCCCGCTCGCTGTTAAAGTTGCTGCGCAAAAATCGTTACCAGGTTACTTTTGATCATGATTTTTCTGCGCTGATCAAGACCTGTGCAAGTTGTTATCAAAGCAACCAGGGAACCTGGATTACAGCGGATATGATTACTGCCTATACCACTTTGCATCTGGCCGGCCACGCCCATTGTGTTGAGGTCTGGCGTGATGGTGAACTGGTCGGTGGGCTGTATGGCGTCGCACTTGGGCAGGTGTTCTTTGCTGAATCCATGTTCAGCAAGGAGAGCAACACCTCAAAAATTGCCCTCGCTGCACTGTCTGAACAGTTGGCTCACTGGGGGTTTCAGCTGGTGGACTGTCAGAACTACTCGACGCATTTGGAATCCCTGGGCGCTGGATTGATCAGCAGAGAGTGCTACATAAAATATCTCAACACCTATTGCTCCAACGATTCAGCCTGTGCAAACTGGCGCCTGGAGTGGCAATGGCATGATGGGTAAGAATGAGTAAATACAAAGACCTCACATTCTATGCAACGCAACCTCACGAGTGCAGTTACCTGCCAGGGCAGCAGGCAACAACACTGTTCATGGACCCGACCGTAACTCTTGACCAGGAGTTGTGCTCGGACTTGGCTGAAGCCGGATTTCGTCGCAGTGGCGCCCATATTTACCGGCCAAACTGTACCCAGTGTCAGGCATGTATCCCCATAAGAGTTCCCGTCGACACATTTGTTTTACGCAGAAGTCAGCGCAAAACCTGGAATCGCAATACTTCGTTGCAGGTCCGTAAAATGCCGCCACACTTTCAGGACGAGCATTATCATCTTTATCAGCGTTACATTAACCATTACCACCACGATGGTGACATGTACCCCGCTTCTGTGGAGCAATACCTCTCCTTTTTGGTTGATGCCACTGAATTTACCTCGTTTTATGAGTTTCGTGAGCACGATCAGCTGGTGGCTGTTTCGGTGGTAGATCATCTTCAAAACAGTCTGTCTGCCGTTTATACTTTCTACCATCCGGATTTTCAGCAGCGCAGCCTGGGTCGCTACTGCGTTTTGTGGCTGATCGAAGAGACCAAAAGGCAGGGCCTGCCCTATCTTCACCTTGGATACTGGATCAACGGTTGCCGAAAAATGAACTACAAGCTGGAATACCGTCCGGCGCAAATACGCATCAATCATCAGTGGCAGCAGTTGGAATAATTCGCCGGGCAGTTAAGGGTGCTTTGCTTTAGCGATAATTTTCAGGCAGAATGCCTTGCAATTTAATCAGGCCGTACCAACCCTTCGAGGTAGTTTTTTAATGGCAAAAGAAGAGAGTCTGGAAATGGAGGGTGTCGTGATCGACACCCTCCCGAATACAATGTTTCGTGTAGAACTGGAAAACGGTCACGTTGTGACCGCTCATATCTCCGGCAAAATGCGCAAAAATTACATTCGAATTCTCACCGGCGACCGGGTTAAGGTAGAACTGACTCCATACGACCTGACTAAAGGCCGTATCACCTACCGATCCCGCTAGCAGGGGCGCTCATCTCTGAGCGCTCTCTCCCTAACTGGTACTGTCATCAATGGCTTCAAGGTCTGAAGTTCTGCTTTTTGTTGCTTCAAACTTCAAGTGCAGCTCACCCTTACGCACAGTGACTTTGATGATGCCGCCGTTCTCAGCCAGCTTTCCAAAGAGGATCTGCTCGGCCATGGGCTTCTTCAGGTGTTCCTGAATTACCCGACCCATGGGTCTGGCACCCATTTGGCGATCAAATCCTTTTTCTGCCAGCCAGCTACGAGCCTTGTCATCCACCTCCAGTTGCGCACGTTTTTCATCCAGCTGGGCCTGCAGCTCAGTCAGGAACTTATCGACAACGTGCTTGATGGTTTCGCTATTGAGTGAGGCAAATGGAATGATGGCATCAAGACGATTCCTGAACTCTGGCGTAAAGGTTTTCTTGATGGCTTCATTGCCGTCGGTCGTGTGATCCTGCTCCAAAAAGCCGATGGAGCTGCGGGTCATGGATTCTGCGCCGGCATTGGTGGTCATGATCAGGATGACGTTACGGAAGTCCGCTTTACGCCCGTTATTGTCGGTCAGGGTGCCGTGGTCCATCACTTGCAAAAGCAAGTTGAAGACATCGGAGTGACCTTTCTCAATCTCATCAAGCAGCAATACGCAGTGCGGTGTCTTGTTAATTGCCTCGGTTAACAGACCACCTTGGTCAAAGCCGACATAACCTGGTGGCGCACCAATCAGACGAGAAACGGTGTGGGCCTCCATATACTCGGACATATCAAAGCGGACCAGCTCAATACCTAATGCCTTGGCCAGCTGGCGGCACACTTCAGTTTTACCAACGCCAGTGGGACCAGAGAACAGGAAAGAACCCACTGGTTTTTCAGGTGCCTTAAGCCCAGCCCGGGAGAGTTTGATGGCAGTGGACAGTGAAGTGATGGAATCATCCTGACCAAACACCACCATTTTCAGGTTACGCTCAAGTTTACTGAGCAGCTCCTTGTCAGACGACGATACTGACTTCGGCGGAATCCGCGCCATTTTTGCCACAATGCGCTCAACATCATCCACTTCAATGACCTTCTTGCGCTCTGGCTCAGGCTGCAGGCGCTGGAAGGCACCGGCCTCATCGATAACATCAATCGCTTTGTCAGGCATGTGGCGATCGTTGATATAGCGCTCAGCGAGTTCTGCAGCTGCCTTAAGAGCATCATCGCGATACTCGATGTCGTGATGCTCTTCAAATTTCTTCTTCAGCCCGAGGAGTATTTCGAAGGTGTCAGTGACATCCGGTTCAGTGATATCCACTTTCTGGAACCGTCTGGCCAGGGCACGATCTTTTTCGAAGATACCGCGAAACTCCTGGAATGTTGTCGAGCCAACGCAGCGCAACTCACCGGAGGTCAGCATGGGTTTGAGCAGGTTGGACGCATCCATAACGCCACCGGAGGCTGCCCCCGCGCCGATGATGGTGTGAATCTCATCGATAAACAAAATAGCGTGGTCGAGTTTCCTCAGTTCACTGAGTAACTGCTTGAAACGCTTTTCAAAATCACCACGGTACTTAGTGCCGGCAAGCAAGGAGCCCAGGTCCAGGGAGTAAACGACAGCTTCTGACAACACTTCGGGGACGTCACCGTCAACGATGCGTCGGGCCAGCCCTTCAGCAATGGCCGTTTTACCGACACCGGCCTCACCAACCAGCAGCGGATTATTCTTACGACGACGGGTGAGTATCTGGCAAACTCGCTCAATCTCCTCAGCCCGACCAACCAGGGGGTCGATTCGCCCGAGAGTGGCTTGTTCGTTCAGATCGGTAGCGTACAGTTTGAGCGGATTCTTGCTGCTGCCCCGGTTAGTTTCCGACTCCATATCATCGGACAACTCACGACCAAGTTCTTCTAGCTCCTGACCGGGAGTCTTGGCAATGCCGTGAGCAATAAAGTTAACCACATCAATGCGAGCCACATCTTGCTGTTTCAGGAAGTATACGGCCTGGCTTTCCTGTTCGCTGAAAATAGCGACCAGTACATTAGCGCCGGTTACTTCTTTTTTTCCCGAGCTTTGTACATGAAAAACCGCACGCTGGAGCACGCGCTGGAATCCCAGCGTGGGCTGGGTCTCCCGCTCATTATCGTCATCCGGGATCAACGGGGTTGTAGAGCTGACAAACTCGGTAAGGTCCTGGCGAAGTTTAATGAGGTCAATGCCGCAAGAAGCCAGGACGCGTGCCGCGGACTCATTATCAAGCAAGGCAAGTAAGAGATGCTCCACCGTCATGAACTCATGACGATTATCACGGGCGTCTTTAAATGCACTGTTCAGTGTTGCTTCGAGGTCTTTGTTGAGCATATGGTGTAACCTTGAAAACGCTAATCGGCCTTTTCTGTCTTACACAGCAGGGGATGGTCGTTTTCTCTGGAATATTCATTAACCTGCTGAGCCTTGGTTTCTGCGATATCCTTGCTGAATACACCACAAACTGCCTTTCCCTGAGTGTGTACCATCAGCATAATTTGGTTCGCCTTCCCCTCCGGCATACTGAAAAACTTCTCCAGTACCTCAACAACAAAATCCATTGGTGTAAAATCATCGTTTAGGAGCAAGACCTGATACATAGGGGGTGGTGACAACCTGGTTTTTTCCGGAACGACTGCAACGTCCAGACCACCTCCGTGCTCCTCCCCATCTTGTTCCAAGCTTAGACGAAACGGTTCGAAATTACTCATGGTTTTATGACTGCCAATCTTCAATATCCAACTCTACGACCGGTTACAAATGCCCCAAAATGAAGCACCGGAAGTATTCGCTGCTGCCAATCATAAAAACAACGAGCACCAATAACTGATCGGCACCGCACAGGGAGATTTGACAGTAAAATAATCAGTGCAAGTTTTTAAAAGTTGGCAATGTCGCAATGCGTTCTATCCATTCTAAAGATACTGACACAAATCACAACGCTGAACTGGTAAAAATTACCAAGTACTTACGATCAAAGACAAAATGCAAAGGCGATAGCCGGAAACGGGTTTCCGGCCTTTTGTGATTAAACAGCGCCTGATGATAAATTACATGTGTCTGATGATTTCATCGGCAAATTCGGAACACTTAACCAGTGTGGCGCCGTCCATCAAACGCTCAAAATCGTAGGTAACGGTTTTGGCACCGATGGCCCCGTCCATTCCCTTGATGATCAGATCGGCAGCTTCTGGCCACCCCATGTGGCGCAACATCATTTCTGCCGAAAGAATTACTGACCCCGGGTTAACCTTGTCTTGCCCTGCGTATTTGGGAGCAGTGCCGTGCGTTGCTTCAAACACAGCAGTTGGTGCGCCAATGTTTGCGCCAGGAGCAATACCGATACCACCCACCTGGGCTGCCAGCGCATCGGAAATGTAGTCGCCATTGAGGTTTAACGTGGCGATCACATCATACTCGGCCGGGCGCAACAGAATCTGCTGCAAGAAGGCATCGGCAATCACATCTTTAATGACAATATCCCGCCCTGTCCTGGGGTTTTTCACTGTATGCCAAGGGCCACCGTCGAGGGGCTGGCCAGCAAAGTATTGAACAGCTGTCTGATACCCCCAGTCTTTGAAAGCCCCTTCAGTGAACTTCATGATGTTACCCTTGTGCACCAGGGTAACGGAACGGCGATCGTTATCGATAGCGAACTGAATGGCCTTCTTCACCAGCCGCTCAGTGCCCTCTTTGGAGACCGGTTTAACACCAATACCGCACTCCTGCTCAAATCGAATTTTCTTTACGCCCATTTCGTCACGCAAAAAGCGGATCACTTTATCCGCTTCCGCTGTGCCCGCCTGCCACTCAATGCCGGCGTATATGTCTTCAGAGTTCTCGCGAAAGATAACCATATCGGTTTTTTCTGGCTCCTTCACAGGGCTTGGTACACCCTTGAACCAACGTACAGGACGAATACAGGCAAACAGGTCCAGCTCCTGACGCAGAGCTACGTTGAGCGAGCGAATGCCACCACCCACCGGGGTTGTCAGCGGACCTTTGATGCTGACCACATACTCTTTGAGTGCCGCAAGGGTCTCTGGCGGCAACCAGGTGTCCTTGTCATAGACCTGCGTCGCTTTCTCGCCGCAGAACACCTCCATCCACTCAATACGACGCTGCCCCTGATACGCTTTTTCCACCGCAGCATCCACCACCTTCAGCATGGCTGGCGAAACATCAGCACCAATGCCGTCACCTTCTATGTAGGGAATGATCGGGTTATCAGGAACATTCAGGGAGAGGTCCGTGTTAACAGTGATTTGTTCACCGTTGGCGGGCACCTTGATCTTTTCGAATCCCATTATTAACTCCGTTCTCTAATCGTCGGCCGGGCCGGATGAAAGACTCATCAACGCTTCTTATGATTGTGTTAGCAGGCTGGCCAGCAGGTTCGCCTGCCAAGCATCGAAAATCGCCAATTGCGCGTATTACCATATACCATCCTCTAGCGGTAATAAATGAAGTTTTCCCGCTTTGGCGCAATTGCCCAGTGCAATAACTTACCAGCCGTCAGCCTATGGCGCTGGCCTGTCCATAAGGGTAAAATATCCGGCTGTTTTGAACCGGTGGTAGTACTTATCAGTGATAGAACATTCTTCCCAGACCGCTGCGGCGGGAACCAGAGTGATTGTTGGCATGTCCGGCGGCGTTGATTCGTCGGTTTCTGCCCTGCTGTTGCAGCAGCAGGGTTACGACGTGCAAGGCCTGTTTATGAAAAACTGGGAGGAGGACGATGGCTCTGAGTACTGTACGGCCATGAGCGACCTGGCTGATGCCCAGGCAGTTTGCGACAAGATCGGTATTTCTCTGCACAAGGCTAACTTTGCTGCTGAATACTGGGACAATGTTTTCGAGCACTTTCTCCATGAATATCGCCACGGCCGGACGCCAAACCCGGATATCCTGTGCAACAAAGAGATCAAGTTCAAAGCTTTTCTGGATTACGCGTTGACCCTCGGCAGCGATTACATCGCCATGGGTCACTACTGTCGACGCATTGATCGTGACGGTCGCAGCCTGCTGGTCAAGGGTGTTGACCCAAATAAAGACCAAAGCTATTTCCTTCATGCCGTGGGCGAACAACAGATTGCCCGTACGCTGTTCCCAGTGGGTGAGTTGGAAAAATCTGAGGTCAGGCGTATCGCTGAACAGCACGGACTGATCACTCATAACAAAAAAGACAGCACCGGTATCTGTTTTATCGGTGAGCGCCGCTTCCGGGACTTTCTGCAACAGTATCTGCCTGCCCAGCCGGGTCTTATCGAGACAGCAAGCGGTGAGGTCATTGGTGAACACGCCGGGCTGATGTACCACACCATCGGCCAGCGTCAGGGTCTGGGCATCGGCGGGCTGAAAAATGCCGATGAAGCCCCCTGGTATGTACTGGAAAAAGACGTGCAGCGCAATGTGCTGGTGGTAGGCCAGGGCCAGGATCATCCGATGCTCTTTTCTGTCAGTCTGACCTGTTCTCACATTGACTGGGTGGCTGGTAAAGGACCGGATATGCCCTGCCAGCTCAAGGCCAAGGTGCGCTACCGTCAACAAGATCAGGATTGCACCCTGAGTCGCGCTGAGAATGGCGATTACCGGGTGACATTTGCTCAGCCACAGAGGGCGGTAACGCCGGGTCAGTCAGTGGTCTTTTATGATGGTCAGGTGTGCTTGGGCGGTGGAGTTATAGAGACACGCAGCCAAGGTACGGTGTAATTGACGTGGCCGCGTCGGCACCCAAGAAAATATTGTGAGATAATCGGTGAAGTATTCCAATCAAGATCAGGCAGCCGCCCTGGCCGGCGTGTTTCAGGCTGCCACCTTGGTCGACCAACTGGCCAGGACTGGACAATGGAGCGAGGAGGCACTGTTGCCCTCCATTCACAGTATTTTTGTCACCAGCCCTGACAGTGTGGCGGAGGTATATGACGGTTTTGACCGTCTGGCCATGGGCAAAAAGACCCTTGCTGCCGTTATCAGCAGGGATAACTCGGCTATCAGTGGTGAGGTTATCCGCTATGGCCTGGCCATGATTCATCTGGAAAAAAAACTGAGCCGCAACAAAAAGATGCTCAATACCATCGGCGACCGCCTGCGTAGGACCCGGGAGCAGGTTAACCACTTTGGCCTGTTGCACGACAATGTGATCAGCAGTCTGGCCAGTATCTATCTGGACACCCTCAGCACCTTCAAAACACGTATAACCGTGGCTGGTGACACACGCTATCTGCAAAATCAGACCAATGCCAACCGCATCCGTGCCATTTTGCTTGCCGGCATCCGTTCGGCCACCCTCTGGCGGCAGTGCGGCGGTAGTCGCTGGCACCTGTTTATCAGTCGTAACAGTCTGCTTGATGGCCTGCAAAAACTATAGTCCGGGCACTCAACCCTGTTCTTTCACCCGTGAGGAAAATACAGGCCCGGAGCCTGTGGTTAGCGATCTGGCGCTGTTTCCTTGCAAGCTTAAGGCATAAAACATGGAGCTTAATGCACTGACCGCCGTCTCCCCCATTGATGGGCGTTATGGTGATAAAACCCAATCCCTGAGAACCGTTTTCAGTGAATATGGTCTGATTCGCTTTCGGGTCGAAGTGGAGGTGCGCTGGTTACAGTCACTGGCCAATAATCCCGCCATTATCGAGGTGCCAACGCTGTCTGAGCAGGCCAATGCCCTGCTTGATGAGCTGGTTACCGGCTTCTCTCTGGCACAAGCCGAGCGCGTAAAAGAGATCGAACGTACCACTAATCACGACGTCAAGGCCGTGGAGTATCTGATCAAGGAACGCTTTGCCAGCAACGACGAGCTCGCTGCCATCGGTGAATTTGTCCACTTTGCCTGTACTTCAGAAGACATCAACAACCTCTCTCACGGTCTGATGCTGAAAACCGGCATGCATCAGAGCGTTCTGCCCCAGATGCGCAAGATCATTGCCGCTATCGAAAGCCTGGCCAGAACCCATGCCGCCCTGCCCATGTTATCGCGCACCCACGGGCAGACCGCCACCCCCACGACGCTGGGTAAAGAGATGGCCAATGTTGCCTACCGTCTCAAGCGGCAGTTGCAACAGATTGAGAATATTACCCCCCTGGGCAAAATCAACGGCGCCGTGGGCAACTACAATGCTCACCTTTCGGCGTACCCGGAAGTTGACTGGGCCGGACATGCCGAGCAGTTTGTCACCAGCCTGGGCCTGGAGTGGAACCCATACACCACACAGATTGAGCCCCACGATTACATTGCCGAGCTGTACGATGCTATCTGCCGCTTCAACACCATCCTGATCGACTTTGACCGGGATGTCTGGGGCTACATCTCCCTGGGTTACTTCAAACAGAAAACGGTGGCTGGAGAAGTTGGCTCCTCCACTATGCCCCACAAAGTGAACCCTATCGATTTTGAAAACTCTGAGGGCAACCTGGGCATTGCCAACGCCATCATGCAACATCTGGCGACCAAACTGCCGGTGTCACGCTGGCAGCGAGACCTGACCGATTCCACCGTGCTGCGCAATATGGGGGTTGGCCTAGGCCAGAGTCTGATCGCCTACGCTGCCACGCTCAAAGGCATCGGTAAGTTGGAAGCCTCCCCTGCCCGTCTTGAGCAAGACCTGTCCGGCGCGTGGGAAGTGCTGGCCGAACCAATCCAGACTGTTATGCGCCGCTACGGTATTGAACAGCCATACGAAAAACTCAAGGCACTGACTCGTGGTCAGGATGGCATCACCCGCGAAACGCTGGCCATTTTCATTGACGGGCTGGAGCTGCCAGCCAGCGTCAAAGATGAACTGAAAGCGCTGACACCGACAACCTATCTGGGTAATGCTGAAGCCCAGGCACTGGCGATCTAAACCTCGGCTACTTTTTTCCGTAACAGTGGCAGCAACAGTATCAGTGCCAGGTAGATAAATACCATCACCATGAAGGAGTAGACAAAGGCCAGCATGGACGATTGCTGTTTTAACAAGGCAGCAATCTGCTCCAGAAAACCAGTGCTGCTGACCGTTTCACCCACTCTCTCAGCATACTGCTGTAATACCCTGTTATCCTTGGATAAACTCCCGCCCAGGCTGTGCCACTGCTGCTGTCCGACATTACTGAAATAGGTATTGATAATGGCGATCCCGATGGACGAACCAATGGTTCGACAGAGGTTAAACATGGCTGTGGCGCCCGGAATCTGTGCCGCCGGCAGCGTCAGAAAAGCCAGCTTCGATAACGGGGCAAACACCAGCCCCATGCCGGCGCCCTGAATAATCTCCGGCACAATCACCCAGAACGGATCAATATCCAGAGAGTATTTGCTCATCTGCCACACCGCTGTGGCATTGAGGGTAAGCCCGATAAAAATCAGTATCCGGCTATCAGCCCTGTCCATGATCGGCGCCACCATAATCAGTACAGCGGCCGATGCAAGCCCCCTGGGCGCCATGATAAAACCAGCAGTTTCAACCGGATAGTCAAGCAACTGCTGAAGAAACATGGGCTGCAGCTGGAGCACGCCAAACGTACCCACGGCAAAACTGCTGACAATCAAACAGCAAATCCCCAGGTTGCGATTTCCCAGCATCCACGCCGGTGCAATCGAACCACGGGTTTGCAATGAACGAAAGACAAAGGCGCAAATCAGCAACGCACTGGCAATACTGGAGAACAGAATCATATTGGAGCTGAACCAGTTTTTCTCATTACCCTGAGAGAGCACCATCTGCAGCAAACCAATACCCAGGGCCATAGTGGTGATCAGTAACCAGTCAATGTTGGCTTTTCCTGTATTGCTGATCTGAATATTGCGAAAAATCATGACCAGACAGACCATACCAACGGGTAAATTGATATAGAACACCCAGCGCCAGTTCAGATGTTCGGTGAGCACTCCACCCACCACCGGTCCGAGCACCGGCCCTACCAGAACGCCGATGGAAAACAGTGCCATAGCTCGTCCCTGCTGATCTTTGGGGTAGACCTGCATCATTATGGACTGGCTCAGGGGAATCACTGAGGCACCAAAAATACCCTGGAATATCCGAAAACAGATCATCTCAGGCAGAGAGTCGGACTGACCGCACAACATTGACATCAGCACAAAGCCGGCAATGGCGGTAAATAACAGACGACGCTCACCAAAACGCAGGGTGAGAAAACCGGCCAGCGGAATAACGATGGCCTCTGCCATGGCAAAGCTGGTCAGCACCCAGGTAATCTGCTCTGATGTTGCCCCCAGGCTGCCCATCATATCGGGCAGGGCAACATTGGCTACGGTCATATCGATCAAGACAATCAATGCAGCGGTGATCACAGTAATCACCACCGCCGGGCGGCTGGCGGGTGGCTTATTCATGGACAGAGGCCACCGTATCCACAGTCACCGTGGCGCTGGCGCCCACTCTTAACGGCGCCCTGGCCGGCAATTTGTCGGTATCCTGCAACTGGATTCTGACCGGGAACCGCTGAGTAATTTTCACCCAGTTACCGGTGGCATTCTCTGGCGGTAACAGAGAGAAGGAGGAGCCGCTGGCCGGAGAAATCGCCGCCACTGTGCCAGAGAACAGGGTGTCAGGATACATATCCAGCTGCACACTGGCGGGCATCCCCGGTTGAATCCGGCCCAGATCATCCTCTTTAAAGTTTGCCTCTACCCAGAAGCTCTGGGCCACCACCAGAGGCATCAACGCTTCACCAGCATTGACCACACTGCCCGGATGAACACTCACCTGGCCAACCTCACCATCGGCTGGGGCAGAAATATTGGTGTAGGAGAGGTTCAGAGTAGCCAGCATCAAAGCCGCTGCCGCTTCCTGAACTGCCGGGGCACTCTGCCCTGCTGAGCCTTGTTCAGCAATCAGCTGGGCCATATGCGCCCTGGCACCGGCCAGGTTATCCCGGGCTGTGGCCAGAGCCGCCAGGGCGGTGTCCCCTTCCTGACGTGGCAGGACTCCCTGTGACACCATAGTCATGGTACGCCTGAAGTTCAGTTGAACCTTGTGCAGATTGGCGGCAGCGGTCGTGATTGCCGTGCTGGCAGCCAGAATCCCTGCGCTGGCAGCTTTGTTCTCTTCACTGGCAACCGCATAAGCGGCACGCGCCTGGTTAAACTGTGCTTCGTAGGTGGCCGGGTCGATCTGGACCAGCATCTCACCTTCGTGCACGTGCCCGAAGTTAACCACATTAACTGCCCTTACCTGACCACCCAGCCTGGGTGCGATGTAAATGATATTGCCATGCACGTATGCGTCGTCAGTGCTCGGGTATTTTTTCCGGTGCTCAATGTAGAGGTAACCGGCAATCAACAAACACGCCAGCACAATGGCGGTAACCAGCCAGCGTTGCAGCGTACGTGGAGCTGTATTTTCCATGGTCAAAACCGAGATAAGGTGGGCAGAAGTGCCTTCAAACGGAGGATGAGTGACATCAGAAATGCTAGTCCATGGCATTGAAATGGTCTATTGGACAGATAGCATTGTGCAACCGGCTTATTGATCAGAATTTATCCATTTAATTGATGCAGCACGCCTTGCACCGGCAACGCCGCACTACGTCTATGAACTTACCTTGAGGCCGTTGGTCACAAAAGATGAATTTTCGTCAGAGATAGAACACTTTATGGCACTTTCAGCGGGCCCGTTTAGCCCACACGTCCAGCACCAGCCAGAACGTCATTATCGTGAAATGGAGGAGTTCGCGAG
>JAQFVO010000677.1 GCA_027942505.1 Endozoicomonas sp.
GGAGGCTGTCCGGGAATAGGCTGTCCTACTCAGTTGCGATAAATTGGTCTAAAAATTCCTGCTTCTTCATCAAATAGCCCCGCTATTCTCCTCAGAAGCAGAAATTTTTATCCTCAATTTCTCGTAATCCTCGTTACGGGTGCTATTCTCGGACAGCCTCCTGGCCTGTGGAGCGACTGGAACGGGGCAAGATCGGCTGCATAGTTGGTGTTGTCCAGGGAAGACGTGACGAAGCAGGAAGGTTCTGAGAGCGATCTTAGAACCCTCGCCCGATAGGGCGGGGGGTGTCAGCAACCAGCAGACATTTAGGCGGCGGTTGCTTCTTGTCAGGCACCTGTCATACCACCACTGCTCGACAGGTCGCTGGTAATCATCAGTGAGTGTGGAGGGGTTGTCACTGAGAAAGGCCTTGCCTGCCTCATCATCGATCCCAATGAGCAGATGCCGGAAACCTGTTTTCATGACGATGATTCCACCACTTTTACGACAGGTGATTTTGAGCCGGTCAGTTGTAATCAACGCTCGCAGTTGCGCTACCAGTGGATGGCCATAGGAATCAAGTTTGTTGCTGTACTGAGCCGTGAGGTGTTGCAGCCTTTGCTGAAAATTTTTCATCCGTCACAGTTGAGTGACGAGGCATTACGCAAAATTTTCTGTGCTTCAGAGTACTTTATCGAACGTCTTATGGCCTCAGAATCCTGGCGTGGCGTTTACTAACAAAAATAAATCTGATACAAAAGAGTACCAGGATTATGGATAACGTACGCTCGACAATCTTTTTGCCCTTCCGGTCGTCCATGTCGGTCTCTGAGAATCAGATTAAGGAGTTGTCGATTTACAATGCGCAGGAGCACTTGGAGCCCCGCTTCAGCCAGAAACATTTGGAGTCCCGCTTCAGCCAGAAACAGATGCTGTCCATGAATTTGGCAAATGCAGTTCCTGGTGCAGGCATGAAAGCGGCTGACTTCAATAGTTTTGCCATTTCTATCGCCAGTGGTGAGTCGCTTTGGCTGCTGTTTACACATCACCGCTTGCTTGACGGGTTCAAATGCAAAGCCATCAGGCATCGTGATGCCAAGCTGTTTCTGGTTGATGATCCTGAAGACGAGCGAGTGAAAAAGGCTGCCAGAACCGTGTGTCATGAGCAACCAGGTGTGTTTGCCCTGACCAATGAAGTGCGCAGCCTGGCAACCAGAGTCCGTAGTTTGCAATCGCTGCCGTCAGAGTGTAACGATATCTTTTGTCAGGTTATCCCGGGAGTCGACCGTGACGAACTGATATTGTTTCTGGCCTTGAAAGGTTTTTATTTTCAGGACGGTTCTGTTCGTTGTAACGGTTGCCAATACCGCAAAGGTCTGCACGAGTTTGCCGCTCTTGCTGCTGAGCAGATTTACAAGGTGGGGACCAAGTCCGTTTCTTCGGCTCTGAGGTCGCTGCTCGGGAAGGATATTTTTGCAGGCCATGACAATGCTGACTGCTTTAACGCTAAGGAAACCCGAAAAACCCTGTTCAGTATCAGCGATGGCCCGTGTGGCAGGCCTTTGGAACACGGGCACTATTCCCTTTATCATGACGATTGGAAAAATCATTATTGTGATGGCTACAACTATTCGGTTCCCATGCCCAAGAGCAAGGTTAAAACAAGAAAGTGCATTGACCAGTATCTGCGTGCCGACAGCATGAACTGTCTGTTTACTACAACGGTACCAAAATCACAGTTTTTAACTCAGGATGACTTGTTTTATGAGGCGTCAACCATCAAGTCGCAGCTGGATAATTTAAGAGATCGTTATGGCGAACTGAAAAGGTTGGTTGATCGGTTTGATGCCGGCAACCCAGCGTTAGCTAAAGCGTTTCATTTGCCCCGGGTGGATAGCCTCTTGTCACCGCAAATCGGCAAGGTTTATAGCAAGATTGTCGTCAAGATGGCAGAGAAAGAGGCCAAGGCGTTGCCGCGACACGATAAAGCGGGTTTGCAACGATTGCTTGATCATCTGCTGGCAATGATTGAGCACAGTGGTGGTGCTGTTGCCTCGCGAGGCCTGCAATGCCTGACAGTACAGCCGGATCATCAGGGGGAGCAGGATTTCCTGCAATACGGTACGCCACAGAACACACCCGTCCCATCGGGCGACAGTGATGAGCTAACCAAGATACGACATAAGTTGTATAACCTCAGGAACGACTATGCAAAAGCCATTGTTTCAGAGGTTCTCGCTCCGCTGCTGGAGATATTCAATCCCTTTGAATTGAATCACGATGTGTTGAAAAAAGTATTTGGGGTCAGTGACGCTTATATTGCGTCGCTTACGCCCATGCCACTGGTATCGCTATACGGTGGGGTAGTCCCCGGCAGGACAGTAACCGATACCAGTCACCAAATTGACTCAGACTCATTGTCAGTTTTGCGCAGGCGCAAGGGCCCCGATGCTTGCCAGTTGCCACCAGTTCTCCCGATCATGGGGAAGACGAAAGCTTCTGACAAGGACATCAAAAAGAATCAATGACGGTCGCTGTTTTGCCAGATTCGATCTTGACAGCAAAGGCGCATCCACCGACTATACTGTATAAATAAACAGTATTCGAGTGTACCTGGCATGGAGCCTATCCAAATTTTTCCCCCAAAGCTGGGGTCACAAAGCAAAGCTGGGGTCACAAAGCTGGGGTCAGGTCTTTCATTGTGCGAATATCTTTACTAATCAATAATACGACAGTTGCTGTGCATAATGAAAGACCTGACCCTGATTTTTCAGGCAAGTCCGTCTCCTGCATTCGGCGCAAAAACATCCCTTTGCCACCTATTGATTCTCGCAGAGAATGGGCTGAAGTCTTGTCTGGGTCTGGAGCAATTGTAAGGCGTATGCGTCTGGCTGAGAGAGCTCCGCGCGCATGGATATCTTCTTCTCCAGGTGGCCGGGGCATCTTTCTTTTATGCAAGCCGCTCGGTTCGAAACTCTGAACCTGGCATGGTGATATAGCAACAGGATTAATCGAATCAAGACGTTGCATTTCAAAACCCTTATACAAATAAATTATCCCGACTGAATGGCCATCATCGTTGGATTTAGGCAGGTATATCAAAAGTGGGTCAAGTCACTAGCAACTACTTTTGTATGAATCACTAACCAAGCTGTTAATGTTATGAATGCCCGGAAAGAAAAGGACGAAAGAAAAAAGAAAAAGACACCCATAAATTTTTGGAATAGCAAAAATAAGACGCCCTTATAATCAAAAGTAAGACACCCATAAATTTGACTGTCATGATCAAAATTGTGGGTGTCCTTTTTTTACTGTTTTCGATGTATGGAATCAAGCTCCTCTGGACATGAGTCCATACTATTCAAAATATGGTTGTGAGAAAGGAGATACAGTTAAATATACCTCACACGGTGTAGAAAATACCACAACAAGATATGTTAAGAAATTATCCATATTGAATTAAGCCGAAGCCTAAATTCGGTAGCCGGAGCAGGAAATGAGGAACAGGTGTTTCTTTGCCGTGAAAATAAATTGGAAGCCCCGATTTACAAGGGCTCCAAGGGGTGTTTCCCAATATTATTTTCATAGCTGGGGGTGGCCGAAAATAAATCGGCCATGAGCATTTGTGCTTAAAATGGAAATTGGTGTTAGGTTTTGTCAAAAAGAAAGACCTGTCCCCCTGCCTCCGGTCCCCCTGCCTCCGTCCCCCTGCCTCCAGCAGAGCTTCCAGGACCCCAGCAAGGAACTTATCTGTTTAAGTAGGGTCTAAAACATTTCATGAACTCTTCCCGAACTCAGGGCAACACTGTCCACATAGATTCCTGTTTTCGTCAATCGATCCTTTAGACATGAGATGAATGCCTACGGTATGGACACACCCACAATAAGTAATAATTCCTCATCATTAAATTTTCCTGATGATCCACGTTCGTCATTTTACAGTGACAGCGGGCTACCAGTTCGGATGGTTACTGCCGGTGAATTACCGCAACAGTGGCTATTCCGGCCAATTAGTATTATCAAACCTGGCAGCAGATACCTGGTTTACTCTGACAATTGCTATGAGTTTGGAAGAGGTGCTGGACGAGTTTTAACCATGCTCAGACCTGACGCACAACGTAGTTTGTTGTGGGCCTTCAAGGAAGATGTAGGATCTAATCAAAGGGGCGAACCTGGACATGCAGACGGGATGCCTGATAAGCAAAAAAAAATAACTGATCTGAGCATGCTAAGCGAAAAAATGGCGGAGCAAAAAGACAGGCAAGGATCAATCTTTCCACCTCTTACGTCCGGGCACGCTGGTTGTCATGGTTTCGAGCTTCATAAAGCGGCAGGAAGGCATCGAAGCATCAAGATTTACCCTGAAGTTATCTGTAACATTAATCCCAGAGCAATGCATGTTGGATATATTTTTGACCCCAGGCGAGAAGGTGATTTTAAACGTATTGTCGAGATTATGGACAGCATTCTTGTTATGGAAGAAGCCAATGGCAATGGTGATTCTCAAGCATTTCAGGAGCCGGTCACTCTTTGTCCGTATGACAGTTATCGGGGGAGGCTTCTGGCACCACAAAAACTGGATCGTTCATTGATTCAGACTATTCAGGAAAACGCCAGTGCCTTGTACCAGTACGAGCATTCCATGGGTATGAAGGGCAAGCTGTATGACTTGCTGGCTCAGTCAGGGTGTGAACGCTTCCTGTCGTTGTTGAAAGACATACCCGAAAACGTCAAGATATTTGGGAGGTTTGGCCATAGCTTTGATGTCATCAAACTCAAGCAGGCCATTCGCCAGTCGGATGCTCGCAGCTTTCACCATCTGCTGTCGGCAGTGGACGAGAGGCTGCTTGATCAAATTGGTTTGCCTGAGTCTCTGATGCATCAATTATTTTACGTTCTTGTTTTTACCACTTGTGAATGGTGCGATGCATACGACGCCAAAAAATGTATTTTGCATTATATCCCGTGGGACCGTCGTAACAGCTTGATGACGACTGTTTTTCCCAATCAAGCTAAAATTTGCCGGACATTGTTCAAGCACGGTTTGTTTTTCCCGGTCATCAATTTTTGCGAACGCTTTTCTGCTTATAACCCACTGGTGGTTTGTCTGCTGGTTGCTAACGGCACAAGGGTTATGTTCAATGATTTGTCGAGAGCAGATGTTTTAGATGGTAATCTGTCGCTGTTGATCAATGCCTATATATTTCGGGATGCCAATCTGCTGACTGAGGAGGAAGCGGTCAACGTACGTTATGAGGTCTTGTGGGTGGCTGTCTGTTTCGGGGTAGATAATTCGCCTCTTGGGCCTGACCAAATTAAACAGCGTTTCCAGTCTGCTGTTGGTGGTCTGGAAAACTATTTTTATACTCAGCTCCTCGAAACAGGTTACCCCCCAATTTTCTCTACCATGCAGCTGGCTCGCGAGGAGTGCCGGAAACACTTGGGGAGTGAGCTTTTAGACTACTATTTCAAAGATATCGATGGCTCTGAACTGAAATCCTTTCTCGCAACTCGTCTCTCGTCCCAGCGTTACAATGATGAGCAGCTACATCGACATTTCGCCTGGCTGTCCGGTATAGGAAAGATGGCTGCGCCCGATTTACCCTGGGTTACCCTGAACTTCTTCGGTAAATGTTACCAACAAGTGAGATTCTGTGCTGTGACCAAGGCAGTGGTTGATGATAAAGATACTGGCTGGCTCACCTCCCTGCTGACTACACCACCCGACTTTGACCCCAGCGAATTTAAGCGTGTGGGCCAATACCGGGCCATCACCCAGACAGCAGGGCAACACTACTACCAGTACCACCATCCGAGCAAAGCCCCCCCCATTGCGACCCACGGCGTTGAGTATGTACATCGTCGCTTTCATGGTATTGACCACGCCCTGCGGGCACAAATGGCCACGGAGTTTCTTGTCGAGGTTTTGCCCATCTATAACGAACCGTTCCGGGAATTATTAAAAACTCATCCACAGCTGCGTGAGTTGCTCGGAATTGCTGAGTTGTTCCACGATGCTGTGGCTGAGGATGAACCAAAAAATATGGAAGAGTTGCGCGGAGCTGAACTGTTTGAGCGCGATATGCGAGCGTTGAAGGCATACCCCGATGACCTGATTGCTATGGTGGCCGCCGCGTTGAGAAACAAGAACAGTAACGAAATGTCTCCGGTTTGGCCACCGTTTACAGCCGATGACCAGTGCTCTGATGATGAACTGCTCTTGCGTCGGGTATTACGATTTGGCGACGTGGTGGAAATGGTCCGGCTGTTGCCGCTCAAAGAGCACTCTGTGAGCGACAGCTTTGTTGTTAAACCAGTGTTTGTCCCCGACGATCCCAGGACATTTGACCCGCAAGCGATTGAACTGCTCAGTGTTGTCAATAATCAGAATTTTACCCGTTTTATTAAGGCAGCGTTGCTGACCTTCCGTGACTTGGCTTGCCTCACTGGCGGCTGGCACCATCATTCAGACAATCCGGTCGCGGCTCGTTACGGGTTGCAAGTAAGCAACCAGCAACGGCGACTTTTGGTCGAACAGTCTCCTGACCCTTACACACTGATGCGTGAGGTGCTGGATGATCTTGTTCGCCTCGCCATTGCCCAAAAAGCGGGTATAAGTCCCTGCGTGAATGGGCACATGGAGTACAAACGCGACGGGTCATCACTGCCTGATTGCTGGGATAAAACGACAGGAGTCGCCGGTGCCTACCGCAAGCTGCACAGTGAAGGCGAGTTGCGCCAGGTATGTGTGCCTGACGGGATGACCCTGGGAGAAAAAATCTGCCTTGCCGCTGCTTCTGAACTTCCTTGCAGTGACAGACTGGCTCTGTCCTACGTCACGGGCTGCGGTATTGAAAATGAAATAGCCAGGCTACGGCGAGACGGCATAAAGCCGGCAACCGGTACGCCATCGCAATATGAGCTTAAACAACTGTATGAAAAGCCAGACTCTGTGGGCAGGCAAATCCTGGCCGATCGCAGTATTGTTGTACAACAGGCAGAACACGATGGGAGAACCCACTATCGAATGGAGATATCCAGAGACGGGGCGTTGCTGCAAAAGGGTCCCCCCCTGAGCCAGCCTAGTTGTCGCCTCCTCTGAATTTGGAAACCTAAACAGGGGGCGGCCAGTGAGTAATCAATGGCCCGCTATTCAGAAGAGTTCAAAGAGTCCATCATTCAGAAGATGATGCCACCCAACAAAAGCTGGGGTCACAAAAGCTGGGGTCAGGTCTTTCATTGTGCGAATATCTTTACTTATCAATAATACGACAGTTGCTGTGCATAATGAAAGACCTGACCCTGATTTTCTGATTTTTTGAACTCCTAAAGCCGTGCTACGGCACACGCATAATGAAAGACCTGACCCTGATTTTCTTATTACCCTGATTTTCTTATGAATTATCAGTCAGTCCCGTAACTGCTCAACGCTCACCCCAAGCACTGCCGCGATTTTTAACAGCGTCTTCTCTTGCGGTTTAGCCCCTGGCTTTTCGATCTGGGCCATGGCAGGTTGACTAATCCCGAGGCGATCCGCTAATTCTTGTTGACTCAATTTTTTATATTTACGCCAGGCGGCAATGAGAGTCAGCCCCTGTTTAAGTTGGTAGCCGACCACTTCATGGGGGTAAAATACATTATCGTCGTTGCCGGAAATCTCCAGCCAGCGATCATAAGGCACCACAGCGAAAGCTGGTTTACCGTCCAGCTCAATAATCTGAATATCAGTATGTGCGATCATCCCGTTTTTTCACCTCTTCAATAGCGACAATCCGTACCTCCCGGTCGTGGTTAAAAAAGACCCGATAGTTCCCTACCCGCAGCCGGTAGTCATAAAGGTGATTAACCAATCGCTTAACGTGGGGAACGTGGGGGAAGTCCCGTAAGCCCTCAACCGCTTCAAAGATCGCATCCGCCTGCCTTCTGGGGAGTTTAAGCAGCCGCTTGCTTGCCCTGCGCGACCATACAATCGAGTTCATGCAATCAGTATAACCCTGGCAATAAGACAATCAAGGCAAATATAAGAAAAAATATAAGTTATTAAACGTGATCATTCATCAAATCAGCCAGGCGAATCTCCTCCAGGGCATAATCCCCATCGCAGGCGTTATTCAACATGACACACCCGCGCCAATGCTGGCGATTACCCTGCGGTCCCATGTACCCCTCATCGTGCATATAGAACGAACCCGCCACCAGTCCCGTCAGCAAAAAGCTGGGGTCAGGTCTTTCATTGAAAAAGCTGTTGAAAAAGCTGGGGTCAGAAAGCTGGGGTCAGAAAGCTGGGGTCAGAAAGCTGGGGTCAGAAAGCTGGG
>JAQFVO010000724.1 GCA_027942505.1 Endozoicomonas sp.
CATGCACGTTTGACACTGACAATCACCTCTCGATAACGCTCCCGCATCTGATCACTCTTGATTTCACCACCTGGCCAAAACATACCAGCCATGCGCTCCTGACCCAGGCGCTGGAACAGACGGACGACGCCGGAGACATTGCCTCGTTTTTCCTGAATCACGCCGTCACCGCCCAGCTGAGTTCAATACCAGCGCCACTGGCTCAGATACTCTCGAATCAGCTGACCAGAAAACTGACCGGCAATGGCGGTGATTTCAAACAGCGTCTGTGCCAGTGTGTCTGCGATCACTTCGCGCAACAACAGACCATCTCACTGCAAACACTGCAGTGGCTGACGGATACCCCATTGCTGGAACCCGTATTAACAGCACTGCAAGGAAAGCCGTGCCTGGAGACGGTCACTGCGCACCTTATGGCATGGCAGATCTCTGACTTCTCACAAGAACATATTAATACGTTGCTCACCTTCGCCGATCACCAGCGTCTGTTTCGTCAGGCATTTAACCTTCATCAACCGCAAACATTAGCCAAGCTGGTGTGCACAGGCCATTGTGATCCACTGACCAGAGAGTTGAACAACAAAGGTGTAAATCCGCTGTTAATTTTTGCCGCCAGTGGGGTTTTGTCCGGGCTGCAGTACCTGTTAAATTTAACGACTACTGACGTTAACTGTGAGGACTTTCTTTACACGCCAGCACCACTGAGTCTTGCAGCCAGGTCCGGCAACATTGAGTGCCTCAAGGCATTAATTGAAGCGCCGGGTATTCAGGTCAACAAGAGAGATCCTGACGACTGGACGGCCCTGCATTTTGCCGCCAGCCATGGCCAGGAGGCCTGCGTCAGCGCATTACTCACTGCCGACGATATTCAGGTCAATGCCGTGACCGCCGGGGGCTGGACACCGTTCAGCCTGGCTGCCAGATACGGGCATGCACAGTGCCTCAAGGCTCTGCTGGCCTTGGGCTGTATCCCAATCAACATGAACACGCCCTCCAATGCCACGCCACTGGGCGTCGCTGCCCAAAATGGCCATGCTGCCTGTGTCAGAATACTGCTCAATGCCAGCGGTATTTTGGTTAACTTTCGAACTGACGACAGCTATACCCCACTGCAACTGGCCGCCAAGAATGGCTACCTGGACTGCATCAACGCCCTGCTAATGACAGACGCCATTGAGGTTAACGCCGAAACCCGCTCCGGCTGGACGGCATTGTCTCTGGCCGCCCGATACGGGTACTCTGATTGTGTCAGGGCGCTGCTGAGCCGTCTTGACACACAGACCAACCCGAGAACACAGCTGGGCTGCACCCCGTTGCACTTCGCCACCCGCTTCGGCCACACCGACTCTGTCAGGGCATTACTGGACAGAAAAGACATACAACTCAACGCACAAACCTCACCGGGCTTTACACCCCTGCAGTTTGCTGCCGAGCACTGCCACGCCGAGTGCATGGAGCTCTTGCTTGCGGCAGGCTGTGGACAGATAAATGCGGTAAATCCTCTCGGCTTTACCCCTCTTGGCATTGCTGCCAGTAAAGGCCATGTTGCCTGCGTCAGGTTACTGCTCAA